>JAYTIV010000100.1:0-28148 GCA_043731625.1 Flavobacterium sp.
GGAACACCTCACAAAAAAGAATTCTACGAAGGATTTAGACATACTACTAATAATCGAATGGAACTTTTAGCTGTAATTGTTGGTTTAGAAAAACTTAAAAACCCCAATATGACGGTTTTAGTAGTTTCTGATTCTAAATATGTTGTAGATTCTGTAGAGAAAAAATGGGTTTTAGGATGGGAAAAAAAAGGTTTTGCTGGAAGAAAAAACGCTGATTTATGGAAACGATTTTTAATAGTCTATCGTAAACATCAAGTTGATTTTAAATGGATAAAAGGACACAACAGTCATCCACAAAACGAACGTTGCGATGAATTAGCGGTTTATGCATCTGGATTGAAAGTGCTTTCTGTTGATGCTTTTTATGAAAAAGAAGAAGGTAAGCTTTTCTAAAAAGTATTGCCAATCATAAGTTTTGCAACTCTGCAACTTAAAACTTATCTTTGCGCCTTTAATTTGAGATTACTTCAAAATCTCGTAATGACAATAATAATGAACAAACTTTTAATAGTAGGAACCGTTGCATTTGATGCCATCGAAACTCCTTTTGGTAAAACCGACAAAATTCTTGGTGGCGCAGCTACATTTATCGGACTTTCGGCTTCACATTTCAATTTACAATCTGCAATTGTTTCAGTTGTAGGCGATGATTTTCCACAAGAATATTTAGATTTATTAACTTCTAGAAATATTGATATTTCTGGACTTGAAGTTGTAAAAGGTGGTAAAACATTTTTTTGGAGCGGTAAATACCATAACGATTTAAATTCTCGTGACACATTGGTTACAGAATTAAATGTTTTAGCAGATTTTAATCCGGTTGTTCCTCAAAATTTTAAAAACGCTGATGTTGTGATGCTTGGAAACTTACATCCAATGGTACAAAGTAGTGTTTTAGACCAAATGGAAACCAAGCCAAAATTAGTAGTTTTAGATACTATGAATTTCTGGATGGATTGTGCTTTAGAAGACTTATTGAATGTTGTCAAACGTGTTGATGTAATAACGATCAATGATGAAGAAGCGCGTCAATTATCTGGAGAATATTCTCTTGTAAAAGCAGCTGCAAAAATCCATACAATGGGACCAAAATATGTTGTGATTAAAAAAGGAGAACACGGAGCATTAATTTTTCACAATAAAGAAGTTTTCTTTGCGCCAGCTTTACCACTCGAAGAAGTTTTTGATCCAACTGGAGCAGGAGATACTTTTGCTGGAGGTTTTGCAGGATTTATTACGCAAAGCGAAAATGTTTCTTTCGAGAATATGAAAACAGCAATTATTCACGGATCTAATTTAGCCTCTTTTTGTGTAGAAAAATTTGGAACCGAAAGAATGATTAACTTAGAAAAAGAAGAAGTTTTGGCAAGACTAAAACAATTCAAAGCTTTAACGCAATTTGAAATAGAATTGTAATAACTTTATGCCTCGAAATTATCGGGGCATTTTTTTTATAATGTTATGAAAATTAATGTTTTAATATAACTCAACACAACTTAATTACAACTACAATGAGCGACTCAATAAAACACGAATGTGGAATAGCTTTTTTAAGACTATTGAAACCGCTTGAATTCTATAAAGAAAAATATGGTACTGCTTTTTATGGCATACAAAAAATGTATCTCTTAATGGAAAAACAACACAATCGCGGGCAAGATGGCGCTGGATTTGCTTCCATTAAATTAGATGTTGAACCTGGCGAACGATATATAAGTAGAGTTCGTTCTAATGATGCACAGCCTATTCAAGATGTTTTTGCTCAAATCAATGCTAGAATCAATGAAGAAATGCAAATGCATCCAGAATATGCAGATAATGTTGCGTGGCAAAAACAAAACATTCCCTACATAGGCGAATTGTTTTTGGGACATGTACGTTACGGAACTTTTGGTAAAAATAGTATAGAAAGTGTACATCCGTTTTTACGTCAAAACAATTGGATGCATAGAAATCTTATTTTGGCTGGAAATTTCAATATGACAAATGTTACTGAACTATTCAATAGTTTAGTAGAAATTGGTCAACACCCAAAAGAAATGGCAGATACAGTTACTGTTATGGAAAAAATTGGCCATTTTCTAGACGAAGAAGTAACCGACTTATACCAAGAATGCAAAGTAAACGGTTTGTCAAAAAGAGAAGCTTCTCCAGTAATTGCTGAAAAATTAGATATTGCTAAAATTCTAAAAAAAGCATCCAAAAATCTAGATGGCGGTTATGCAATGGCAGGATTATTAGGACACGGAGATGCATTTGTGTTTAGAGATCCAGCAGGAATTAGACCCGCTTATTTTTATCAAGATGATGAAATTGTAGTGGTAGCTTCAGAAAGACCAGTGATACAAACGGTTTTTAATGTTGATTTTGAAAAGGTACAAGAACTTCAACCTGGAAAAGCGCTTATCATTAAAAAAAATGGCAAAGTTACTGAAGAAGAAATTCTACCAGCAACAGAAAAAAAAGCGTGTTCTTTTGAAAGAATCTATTTTTCTAGAGGAAGTGATGCCGAAATATATCACGAAAGAAAACATTTAGGGAAATTAATTCTTCCTGCAGTGCTCAATGCTATAGATAATGACACTGATAATACCGTTTTCTCCTACATTCCAAATACGGCAGAAACATCTTTTTACGGAATGGTGGAAGCAGCTAATGATTTTTTGAACCAAAGAAAAAATCAATTTATCCTTAATAATAGAAAAACATTAACAAAAGAAAAACTTGAAGAAATACTTTCTGTAAAAATCAGAACCGAAAAAATCGCTATCAAAGATGCAAAACTTCGAACTTTTATTACAGAAGATAGCAGTCGAGATGACTTAGTAGCTCACGTATATGATGTAACCTATGGTGTAATAAAGCCAACAGACAATTTGGTAATCATAGACGATAGCATTGTTCGTGGAACCACACTAAAAATGAGCATCATAAAAATGATGGATAGGTTAAAACCCAAAAGTATTGTTGTAGTGTCATCAGCGCCACAAATTCGGTATCCAGACTGTTACGGAATAGATATGGCAAAACTAGAAGGGTTAGTTGCATTTAGAGCTACATTAGAATTATTAAAAGAAAGAAACTTATATCATATTATAGAAGAGGTTTATATAAAATGCAAAGCACAAGAAAACTTAAAAGATAATGAAGTTGTCAATTTTGTAACCGAAATATACAAACCATTTAAAGATCAAGAAATATCAGATAAAATTGCAGTAATGTTAAGTTCACCAGAAATAAAAGCTACTGTAAAAATCATTTTTCAAAACGTAGAAAACCTACATATTGCTTGTCCTAAAAATTTAGGTGATTGGTATTTCACAGGAAACTATCCAACACCAGGAGGAAACAGAGTTGTTAACAAAGCATTTATGAACTTTTATGAAGGAAAAGACGCCCGCGCGTATTAATTATCAACAATTTTAAGCATTTTAACGAGTATTGGTGTATTTCATCTATTTTATTTGTAATAACGATAATGTCACTATACTTTTGGAGAACCATAGCATTAGTAGGTTAAGTTTATGGTAGATTTGGGGCAAAAAGGGTGAAAGAAATTTCACCTTTTTTATTTTAATTAAGTTTCAAAAACTCTCACAATTGCCTCGTTCACTAATAGTTATTAACACTTCTCATATATTTATTAAGAATATAACAAATTAATAAACATGTTTGTTAATTTTGGCTGACCATATATTTTAAGTTTTAAGTTTATGGTAGATTTGGGGACAAAAAGGGTGGAAGAAATTTCACCTTTTTTTATTTAATATAATCCTATAAATTGTATTAAATAAAAAAAGACAAGCAAACTATTTAATAGTATGCTTGTCTTTTTTTTATTAGATGATATTTACTTATTTCTCAATTGCATAACGTCTTGCAACTTCAGTCCAGTTAATCACATTAAAGAAAGCTTCAATATAATCTGGACGACGATTTTGATAATGTAAATAATAAGCATGTTCCCAAACATCCATTCCTAATATTGGAGTTCCTCCACAACCTACATCAGGCATCAAAGGATTGTCTTGGTTTGCAGTACCACAAACATCTAATTTTCCGTTTTTAAGCACACAAAGCCAGGCCCAACCAGAACCAAATTGAGTAATTCCAGCTTTAGAAAAACGCGCTTTAAATTCTTCAAAAGTTCCAAAAGTAGCTTCTATAGCTTCAAGTAAGTCTCCTGTTGGTAATCCTCCACCATTTGGAGACATCACTGTCCAATATAAATTATGGTTGTAAAAACCGCCACCATTATTTCTAACAGCACTGTTTTTTTTATCTAAATTGATTAATATATTTTCAATGGTTTTTCCATCCATATCAGTTCCGGCAATGGCAGCATTCAGATTGGTGATATAAGCATTGTGGTGCTTAGTATGATGAATCTCCATTGTTCTTGCATCAATATATGGTTCTAATGCATCATATGCATAAGGTAATTTTGGTAATTCAAATGCCATAATATTTTTTCTTTTAATGATTTATAAATATTTTATTCAAAATTAAACATTTAACTTTGGAAAAGGAAACACAATTCTTTTTTATTGTTATATAATTATAAAAAAAACTTATCAAAACATCTTATGGGTTTCAATTTGCAACCAACACACTTAACAGGAAAGATAATACAATTGGTTCCATTAGAAGAAGTTCATTTTGAAAATCTTTATTTAGTAGCATCAGATCCATTAATTTGGGAGCAACATCCGAATAAAAATCGATATCAAAAAGCTGTTTTCAGAAACTATTTTCAAGGTGCCTTGTTATCAAAAGGTGCATTTATAATTATTGATATAAAAACAAATGCAATAGTAGGAAGTAGCAGGTTTTATGAGTTTGATGAAAATAACAATTCCATAAAAATTGGATATACCTTTATAGGAAGAAACTTTTGGGGCAAAAACTATAACATTGAATTGAAACAATTGATGATTAATCATGCCTTTGAATATGTAGATCAAATTGTTTTTGAAATTGGCGCTAATAATATCAGGTCTCAAAAAGCAATTGATAAAATTGGTGCCGAAAAAATTGGAGAAAACGAAGTTCAATATTTTGGAGAAGAATTTAAACTGAATTTCATTTATCAATTAAACAAATAAAAAAAAAATAAATGCAAAGACCTTCATTTTCTATATATGATGCTTCTGCTGGCTCAGGAAAAACCTATGCTTTGGTCAAAGAATATCTCAAAATTATACTTACGTCTAGTAAAAATGATGCCTATAGAAATATTCTCGCTATTACTTTTACGAACAAGGCTGTGCACGAAATGAAATCTCGTATCGTTGGTAGTTTGTCAGAGTTTACCAAAGACGAACCCAATCATAAAGCGATTGATTTGATGAATGACTTAGCTTTAGAAACCAAGTTGTCGCTCTATCAAATCAAAAACAAATCCCATCAAATCATCAAACATTTGATTCATAATTATGCTGCTTTTGATATTTCTACAATTGACAAGTTTACGCATAAAGTAATTCGTGCTTTTGCACACGATTTGGGTTTGCCAATTTCTTTTGAAGTAACATTAGACACCGAAAATCTATTGACAGAAGCTGTAGATGCCATTATTGCAGAAGCCGGTAATGATGAGGTTATCACCAAATTATTGATAGATTTTACGATGGAAAAAACCGATGATGACAAATCGTGGGATATTTCTAGAGAAATTTTTGAAACCAGTAAAATGGTGCTTAATGAGAATAACAGAAACGAGATTTCTCATTTTCATGACAAATCGATTCCTGAATTTTTAGCTATAAAAGAAAAATTTAAAGACGCTTGTCTTGTTTTTGAATATCAAAATAAAGAATTGGCAACACAAGCTTTTTTATTGATTGAAAAAAACGGAATTGATACAAAATCGTTTTCCGGGTCTTATTTTCCAAAGCATTTGCAAACCATCATCGACGGAAAATTTAATCCTTTAAACAAAACCTATCGTAATTTTGAGGATATTTCTATAAACAAAACAGCCAAAGATAGAGCCATTATTGAAAACTGTATTCCTGAATTTTTGACTATTTTAGATACAATATATAAAAATTTTGAAAAGCGTGATTTCTATAAAGCATTTCTTAAAAATATTACACCACTTTCTTTATTAAATACGGTTAGTAATGAGCTAACCAAAATTCAAGAAGAACAAAATGTACTTTCGATAGCTGAGTTCAATGCCATTATTTATAACGAAATTCAAAATCAGCCAGCGCCATTTATTTATGAACGTTTGGGCGAAAAATACCAACATTTTTTTATTGATGAGTTTCAAGATACATCAGAAATGCAATGGCAAAATCTGATCCCACTTATTAACAATGCTACATCAAGTATGGTCAATGATGAAAAAGGAACTTTAATGATTGTTGGCGATCCAAAACAATCTATTTATCGTTGGCGTGGCGGAAAAGCAGAACAATTTATCGCTTTAAGCAAAAATCAAAATCCGTTTAATAATCCTGAGAAAGAATTAATTCATTTAGACAAAAACTACCGTAGTTATTCAGAAATTATTCAGTTTAACAACAATTTTTTTAATACTACAGCTCCTTTTTTCGAAAATGAAGATTATAAAGATTTATATGAAAATCATAGCCATCAAAAAGAGAATACTAAAAAAGGCGGTTATGTCAATATTTCTTTTCTTCCTATAATTGATAAGATAGATTTTGCTGAAGAAGAAGATGAAAATATAGATAAATCCCAGGTTTATTGCATAGCAACTCTTAAAGCAATTGAATCTGCTCAAAAACAAGGATTTGAACTGAAAGACATTGTGATACTTACTCGCAAAAAAAGCCAGGGAATAGCAATTGCAAATTATTTAACAGAAAAAAATATTCCATTATTATCATCAGAAACCTTGATGATTCATAACGCAACCGAAGTTCGATTGATTATTTATTTACTCAAATATTTAAAAAACAGTGCAGATCTAGAAGCCAAAGCTCATTTTTTAGAATATTTAGCACATCATTTTCAAAGTCAAATGCCAATTCATGATTTCATTGCAAAAGGAATGAGCGAAAAAAGCGAATTGACTTTTGAGAAATGGCTTGAATCGTTTGATATTAATTTATCATTTCAAAACATTAGAAAAAAATCATTGTTTGAAGCAGTAGAAATTATAATTTCAAAATTTATTAATCCAAAAATAAGTAATGCCTATGTTCAGTATTTTCTTGACATTGTTTTAGATAGAGATATTCGAAACCAAGCGGGAATTTCTGATTTTTTAAATTATTGGGATAAAAATGCAGAAAAATTCAGCATTCCTTCTCCAGAAGGTAATAATGCGGTAAAGATTATGACCATTCATAAATCGAAAGGATTGGAATTCCCTGTTGTCATAATTCCGTTTGCAGAAGAAGATTACAACCGGAAACCAAAAGATAAACTTTGGCTTGAAGCTGAAGAAACCGATTTTGGTTTGCCTAAAATTCTGATAGATAATTCTAAAGCAGTTGAAAGTTTTGGTGAAAATGCAAAATTGGTTTATAATGAAAAAAAACAAGAAGAATTGCTTGACAATATTAATGTGTTGTATGTAGCTTTAACTCGTGCCGAAGAACAGTTGTATATAATTTCCCAAAATTTGAAACCAAAAAAAGATGGTGAATATCCAAATAATATGGCAACGTTTTTTATTCATTTTTTATTAAAAAATAATTTATATGATGAGAATATTTTAGAATACCAATTTGGTAATCCAATCAAAGTTTCACCAGAAAAAAAACATATTGATACTTCTAAAACAATTCCTATTATTTCAGAAATAGTTGATTCTAAAAACATTAAAATTGCCCAACGCGAAGCTTTAATGTGGGGAACACTTCAACAAGAAGCAATTGCTTATGGAAACGTTGTCCACGAAATTTTATCGTATGTAAAAACAAAAGCCGATGTTGCGATTGCTATAACAAAAGCTATCGAAAACGGATTGATTACAGTAAATCAACAAGCAACAGTGCTTAAAACCATACAAGATATTGTCAATCACAACGAATTAAAAGATTTTTTTGCTATTGAAAATAAAATTTTGAATGAGCAAACCATCATTCAAAAAGAAGGAAATATGGTTAAACCAGATAGAATGGCAATCTCAAAAGATAAAAAAGTCTATTTGATAGATTATAAAACCGGAGTGCATCAGCCCAAATATCAAACTCAATTAGAAAATTACCAAGTCGCAATCGAAAAAATGGGATATATCGTTTCAAAAAAAGCTTTAGTATATATTGGAGAAGATATCAAAGTCGTAAATTTGTAATTTAAAACTAAAAAAATGTACGGAAAAATACAACAACACTTACAAAAAGAACTTCAAACTATTGAAGAAAACGGAATTTTCAAAAGAGAACGCATTATAACTTCGCCTCAAGGTGCAGAAATTATAGTCAATGGCGAAACGGTACTTAATTTTTGTGCCAATAACTATTTGGGATTATCATCTCATCCAGAAGTAATTCAGGCAGCTAAAGACACACTTGATTCACACGGATTTGGGATGTCGTCTGTTCGTTTTATATGCGGAACACAAGATATTCATAAAACATTAGAAAAAAAGATTGCCGATTTTTATCAAACAGAGGACACCATTTTATATGCAGCTGCATTTGATGCCAATGGAGGCGTTTTCGAACCGTTATTAGGCGAAGAAGATTGTATTATTTCTGATAGTTTGAATCATGCTTCAATAATAGACGGGGTTCGTTTGTGTAAAGCAGCACGTTATCGCTATGAAAACTCTAATATGAACGATTTAGAGCAGCAATTAATCAAAGCAACAGAAGCAGGACATCGTTTTAAATTAATTGTAACCGATGGCGTTTTTTCTATGGATGGAGTTGTAGCACCACTTGATAAAATATGTGATTTGGCTGATAAATATGATGCATTAGTAATGGTTGATGAATGTCATGCTGCTGGATTTATTGGAGCAACCGGTAAAGGAACGCTCGAAGCAAAAGGAGTTATGGGAAGAGTAGATATCATTACCGGAACACTAGGAAAAGCACTTGGTGGTGCAATGGGTGGTTATACTACTGGCAAAAAAGAAATAATTGAAATTCTCAGACAACGTTCAAGACCTTATTTATTTTCGAATTCTTTAGCGCCAGCAATTGTTGGGGCTTCTATAAAAGTTTTTGAATTATTAGAAAAAGACACCACTTTACGAGACAAACTTGAATGGAATACCAATTATTTTAAAGCGGGTTTAAAAAAAGCAGGTTTTGAGATAATTGATGGGGATTCGGCTATTGTACCTGTAATGTTATATGATGCAAAATTGTCACAAACTATGGCAAATGAACTCTTAAAGGAAGGAATTTATGTCATCGGATTCTTTTTTCCGGTAGTCCCAAAAGACAAAGCAAGGATTCGCGTGCAACTCTCTGCATCTCATACTATTGCTCATTTAGACAGAGCAATAGCGGCTTTTACTGTTGTAGGAAAAATGTTAAAAGTTGTATAATTCCCATATTTTGAGCTTTTTTTTAACATTTCACTTTGTAGTTATAAAATTACGTGTTACTTTTGCCCAATAAAATATTGTAATCTAACTAAAATTAAGTATGAAACATCTTAACAAATTATTTGCTGCTGTGTTTATGTTTATTGGACTAAGTTCACAAGCACAAGACAGTAACAATCCATGGGCAATTAGCTTTGGAACAAATGCAGTAGACACTAGAGTAAGTGCTGCATCAAAAGTAGAAGATCAATTTTCTCAGTACTTTAATGTAAAAGACAACTGGAATATTCTTCCATCTGTATCTTATATTAATGTTGCTAGAAATGTTGGTGGTAATTTTTCATTTGGAGTTTCTGGTTCTGTTAACAGAATCAATAAATTTGTATCTCCAAGAGTAACTATTCCAGGTGATTATGGAGTTTCTAACCCAGGTGATTGGAGCTATTATGCAGCTGATGCAGTAGTAAAATATAGTTTTATGAATGCATTCGGTTGGAAAGTTGTTGACCCATCTGCTCATGTTGGTGGAGGTTACACTTGGTTAGAAGATGGAAATGCTGGAACTGTAAATGGTGGTTTAGGATTAACTTTCTGGTTTACAGAAATGGTTGGTCTTTCTTTACAATCTACTTATAAACATTCATTTGATGATTCTGCAGAAAGAGGAATGGCTGGAAACGTGCCAACTCATATGCAACACTTTGCTGGTCTTATCTTCAAATTTGGTGGTAAAGATACAGACGGAGACGGAATTTATGATAAAGATGATGCTTGTCCAGAAGTTGCAGGTTTAAAACAATTCAAAGGATGTCCTGATACAGATGGAGACGGAATTACAGATGCTTCTGATAGTTGTCCAAACGAAGCTGGAACAGCTGAAATGAATGGTTGTCCTGATACAGATTCTGATGGTATCGCTGATAAAGATGATGCATGTCCAGAAGTTGCTGGTCCAAAAGCATTAAACGGTTGTCCAGATGCTGACGGTGACGGTGTTGCTGACAAATCTGACAAATGTCCTCAAGTTAAAGGACCAAAAGAAAATGCAGGTTGTCCTTGGCCAGATACAGACGGAGACGGAGTATTAGACAGAGATGATAAATGTGTTGACGTTAAAGGTACTGTTGCAAACAATGGTTGTCCTGAAATTTCAGAAGAGCAAATAATGAAATTAAATGCTTACGCTAAAACTATTTTGTTTAACACAAACAAATCTACTTTCCAAGCGCAAACTATGCCAGTATTACAATCAATCACTGCAATATTAAAAGAATATCCTTCTTCTAATTTCAGTATTGAAGGTCACACTGATAGCGATGGTAAAGATGCTGCTAACCAGACTTTATCTGATAATAGAGCTGCTGCAGTTAAAAATTACTTAATCGAAAACGGTATTGCTGCTTCTAGATTATCTTCAGTTGGTTACGGAGAATCTAAACCAATCGATACAAACAAAACTAAAGCTGGTAAAGCTAATAACAGAAGAGTTGAAGTGAAATTAGTAAAATAATTTTCTCGAAAATATTTCTTTAAAACGCCTCGATTTATCGGGGCGTTTTTTTATTTTTATAAAATGACAAAAACAACCTTCTTAGATAAAATAGCTCAGGTAATAATAGAAAATTATTCAGATGATTTTTCTAATGTTACAGTAGTTTTACCCAACAAAAGAGCAAAGGTTTTTTTAATAGAGTCATTAAAAAATCAAGTTACTACTAATATACTTTCGCCAGAAATTATTAGCATTGAAGATTTTATTCAAGAGATAGCTGCCATTCGAACAATTGACCCAATTGAATTATTGTTTGAGTTTTACGAAGTATATTTATCTATAACCGAAGTTGCAAATCAACAATCATTTGAATTATTTGCCAATTGGGCCAAAACATTATTACAAGATTTTAATGAAATTGATCGGTATCTTTTAGACCCATTGCATATTTTATCCTATTTGAAAGATATAGAAGATATTAAAAAATGGGGAATTGAAGTTGAAAACAAAACAAAATTACTAGAAAATTATATTGATTTCTGGAAGTTATTGCCCCATTATTATCAAACTCTTTATTCGCATTTATTAAAAAATGGTATTGGATACCAAGGGTTAATTTATCGTGAAGCTGTAAATAATTGTTCTCAATTTATTAATCAAGTTAATGATAAGAGATTTCTTTTTGCGGGTTTTAATGCTTTGAATGCCGCAGAAGAAAAAATTATTCAACAATTGATTCTTGCCGGAAACACAAAAATATATTGGGATATAGACAAAGTGTTTTTAAACGATCCGTTTCACGATGCTGGGCTATTTTTAAGAAGATTTAAAGACAATTGGAAGAATTATAAAACAAACCCTTTTGAGTGGATTGCAGATGATTTTTCGCAACCCAAAAACATTCAAATTATTGGAACTCCAAAATCAATTGGACAAGCTAAAATTGCTGGGAGTATCATAGAAAATACTATTAATAACAATCCAGATTCTAAATTAAATAATGTAGCAATTGTACTTGGTGAAGAAAATCTACTTGTTCCTCTATTATATGCTTTGCCATCTTCTGTTGGGGCTTTAAATATAACAATGGGTTATTCTAGCAAAAACAATCCTGCTCAAATCTTGATTGCTAAATTATTTAAAATGCATACTGCTGCTTTATCAAGAAGCAATTTGAGTTATGTTATGTATTATAAAGATGTTTTAGATATATTAACACATCCTTTAATAGAATCATATGCCAATACATCTGCATTAGTTAATACAATTAATCAAAACAATTATACTTTTATTACTCATAAAAAATTGTTTGAATTGAATGAAAATAAAAGTGAATTATTTTCACTACTTTTTCAGAAATGGGAAAATGGCTCAATTGCTGTTTTAGAATCGATATCGAGTTTATTACAAACCATTAAAAACAATTTGAACAACGATGTTGAAGATGAAAAAATAACCAAAGCTTTTGTTTATGCAATCTTTAAAGTCATCAACAAACTCATTAATTATTATTCTAAACATCAACATATAGATAAAATAGATACGCTTTATGCTATATACAAACAAGTTATAGATTTGGCCGAAGTCTCTTTTGAAGGTGAACCGCTAAACGGACTTCAAATTATGGGTGTTCTAGAAAGTCGTGTCCTTGATTTTGAAACGGTTATTGTTACAGCTATGAATGAAGGAAAATTTCCTGCTGGAAAATCTATGAATTCTTTTATTCCTTATGATGTAAAAAGAGAATTTGGCTTGCCGACATATAAAGAAAAAGATGCTATTTATACCTATCATTTTTATCATTTGATGCAACGTGCCAAAAACATTTATTTGATTTACAATATCGATTCTGAAGGGTTAGATGCTGGCGAAAAATCACGATTTATAACTCAATTAGAATTTGAAAAACAATCTAATCATACAATAACCCATGAGATTTATAATGCTGTTTTACCCGATATTGCTTACACACCAATTCAAATTCCAAAATCTGAAAGTGTGCTTTTGCGATTGAAAGAAATTGCAGAAAAAGGGTTTTCTCCTTCAGCTTTAACAAGTTATATTAGAAATCCAATAGATTTCTATTTTCAAAAAATTCTTCATATTAGAGAAGTCGAAGAAGTTGAAGAAAACATTGCCTTAAATACTTTAGGAACCATTATTCACGAAACTTTAAAATCGTTATATGAACCCTTTATAGGTAAATATATTTCTGAAATGGATATTCAAAAATGCATTTCACTCATTGATGAAACAGTGCTTAATCAATTTAAAATTGTTTATAAAGAAGGCGAAATCAAAAAAGGGAGAAACCTTTTGGCATATGAAGTGGCCAAACGTAATGTTTTGAATTTCTTGAAACTTGAATTAGATTCTATAATTAAGGGAGATGCAATAAAAATTATTGCATTAGAACATACTTATGAACGTATTTTGAATCATTCAAGTTTACCTTTTCCTATTTTAATAAAAGGAAATGTAGATAGAATTGAAGAACGCAACGGAGTTATTCGAATTATCGATTATAAAACAGGAAAAGTTGACAAAGCAAATGTAACTTTAAAAACATGGAAAGGATTAACAGAAGACATCAAAAACGACAAAATAATTCAAGTTTTGGCTTATGCCTTTATGTATGAAAGTCAAACTAATGGATTTCCGGTTGAAGCAGGAATTATCTCCTTCAAAAATTTGAAATCTGGGTTTTTACCTTTTACTTTCAAAGAAGATAAAGAAGAAACAACAATCATTACAACCGAAATTTTAGAAAAATATATTGCTGAAATTGTCAAATTAATTCAAGAAATTTTAAATAAAGACAAGGACTTTCAAGAAAAAGTATAATTTATATTTTTTTCAAAAAAGTAAGCAAAACAGAAGACAACTCTTCCTTATTCTCAATATGACTCATATGACCATCTGGAAAAGTAACCAATTGCACATTTGTTTTTTCTATTTGATCAATATTTTCATTGTAAATTAAAACTGTGTCTTTTTTTCCTAATACCAATAATTTTGGATAAGGTCCAAAATGCAACAAAACTTCTCGATCTTTTCTGATTTTCATTCCTTCAAGCGTAGCAACAATACCTTGTAAAGGAGTTTGGAGTGCTTCTTCTTTTACTTTTTCGATTTCATTTGCTAGTCGATCGCGATTATCTTCACTAAACAAATTGGCAATCGAAAGTCTCACAAAAGCAGAATAATCTTTTTTCACCGTTTTAATAGCGCGATCACGATTGAGTTTTCGCTCCTCGCTATCTGCTCTTGAAGTAGAATTTAAAAGCACCAAACCTTTCATAAAATCGGGATATAATTCGGCAAAAGCCAAAGCAACATAACCACCCATTGAATGACCAATAAAAACGGCTTTTCTAATTTTTAATTCGTGCAATACCGCATGAACTATATCAGCGTTATCTTCCATAGTATGAACATAGCCCAAACATTCCGTATTGCCGTGACCTAATAAATCAATAGTAATTACTCGGTGTTTTTGAGATAATTCAGGAACTAAATCTTGCCACATGGTTTGATTTTCTAAAAAACCATGAAGCAATACTACAGCAGTACCTTTTCCTGTTTCGGAATAGGAGATTTTGGTGTTTTTGTAAATGGTGGTTTTCATAGATGCAAAAATAGTTTATAACCGCTAATTTGCTAATTTTATTCATGCTTTTTTGTCATTCTAAGGAACGAAGAATCTCATCAAAATAATCAAGTAATAAAATGAGATTTCTCCTTCGTCGAAATGACAAGAAATACGATATAATGTTGTCAATTCTAGAATCTATATGTATATATTCCTCACATTTTGTCATTTCGAGGTACGAGAAATCATATCAAACAATTCAAAAAAAAAGAGATTTCTCCTACGTCGAAATGACAAGAAAAAAATGTAATAATGTTATTTCTTCTTAATCGAAAGGACAAGAAATAAAAAAGACGGCTCACTTTTGCAACCCGTCTTTTTTCTATTAGTCTATTATCTATTGACTTAAAAAAACTAAGAATTCATCAAACTCTCTATCTCATCAACTTCTATAGGAATGTTTCGCATCAAATTAAAAGGTGCTCCTTTTTCCTGAATCACAACATCATCTTCAAGTCTGATTCCAAAACCTTCTGCTGGAATATAAATACCTGGTTCGACTGTAAAAACCATATTGGGTTTCATTGGTTCGTGCAACAAACCATAATCGTGAGTGTCTAAACCCATGTGGTGTGAAGTTCCATGCATAAAATATTTTTTGTATGCTGGCCATTCTGGATTTTCGTTTTGCACATCGGCTTTGTCGAGCAATCCTAAATCAAGTAATTCAGAAGTCATTATTTTACCCACTTCTAGATGATATTGTTTCCATAAAGTGCCTGGTGTAAGCATTTTTGTAGCTTCGTTTTTTACATACAAAACTGCATTGTAAACTTCTTTTTGACGACTAGAAAAACGTCCCGAAACAGGAATCATTCGAGTCATATCGCTAGAATAATTGGCATATTCAGCACCTATATCTAGCAAAATCAAATCGCCATCGTGACATTGTTGGTTGTTTTCAATATAATGTAACACATTGGCATTTTTACCCGATGCAATAATTGGTGTGTAAGCAAAACCTTTTGATCGACTTCTTAGAAATTCATGCATCAATTCGGCTTCAATTTCATATTCCATTACGTTTGGTTTTACAAACGAAAGTAAACGGCGGTATCCATTTTCAGTAATGTTACAAGCGTTTTGAATCAAATCTAGCTCTTCGCTTTCTTTTACAGAACGCAAACGTTGCAAGATTGGATTGCTTTTGGCGACTTGATGCGCAGGATAATGCTCTTTCCACCATTTTACAAAACGAGCTTCTCGAGTTTCAGTTTCTACAGTAGCACGATAATGTTCATTGGTATTGATATAAATGGTGTCACAATAGGTCATCATTTCGTTCAAAATTTTATTAAAATCTTGCAACCAATACACGGTTTTAATTCCAGAAACTTCAAAAGCACGTTCTTTAGTCAGTTTTTCTCCTTCCCAAATAGCAATATGTTCGCTGGTTTCTTTAAGAAAAAGCATTTCTTTTTGGTTTTCATATGGCGCATCAGGAAATAAAAGCAAAATACTTTCTTCTTGATCTACGCCACATAAATAAAGTATGTCTCTATGTTGTGCAAAAGGCAAAGTGCTGTCTGCAGAAACGGGATAAATGTCGTTTGAGTTAAAAACAGCAACGCTATTTGGCTTCATTTGAGCTGCAAATTTTGCGCGATTTTTTATATAAAGATGTCGGTCAATTGGATGATATTTCATAAATGAGATTATTTTAGAATACAAATTTAATCAATCCATTTGTAATATCGAGCACCAATTAGATTTGGATTGTCTTTTTCTATTCTATCCAGAATCCATTCGTTTTTTGGAATAGAAACAGGTTGTTTTATTTCTTTTTTGTGTAATTGTTCATAAGTTTCAAAATCTATTTCAAAACTGTTTTCGAGTGTTTCAAAAAGAGAAACCATTGAAATTGAAGATTTCCAATCTTCTTGAATAATACCTTCAAAAACTTTTGATTTTGATCCGCTTCCGTAGGCAAGAAAACCAAATTTGTGCCCATCAATTTCTTTATTTGTTTTGTAAAAATGACAAAGTGTAGACAAAAATCCCATAAAAATAGAACCAGTATACAAATTTCCTATCAATGATGAAGCAATTTCAGCCGGTTGCAATTTTTGTGTTACAAATTCTTGGTAGGCTTCAGATTTACTGACTTCTTTTAATTTGTTTTGATATTCAGATAATGTTTCTATTCCTGTCAACATTTTATTTTCAGCATCCAAAGCATAAATTTCAGACAACATTCGTCTGCCTTGAAAAGCATAAGGCAAATGCATAATAATACTTGTCCAAGAGGAATATAAATTTTCGGGAATTGCATTTATTTTTTTGAACAAGAAATAGGCATTTCGAGTTCTATCCATATAACATTGATTAGAATATTGCCCATCAAAAACAGGTTGGTCTTTGTGAATTTCAATTTTGGCTTCTAAATTTCCGTGCCAAGGTTCATTTGAATTATTTCCTGTAATTGCCTCTTTTGAAATTGTTCGATAAGGTTTAAAAAAATCAAAAACGCCTTTGGTATTAGTTGCCCATTGTTTTTCAAAAGCAATAATTCTAGGGTTTGATGTAATAAGCATAGCCAATGCACCAGCACCTTGAGTATATTCTCCAGTTGAATTCAAATCATATTTTGCAACATCTGCAGTAACAACGATTGCTTTTTTGGTAGGATTTAATGTTACAAAATCGATACAATTCTGTAAAGCATCAACACCACCAATACAAGCAAATGTAAAATCAACAACATCACACTCTGAAAGAGAATTTTCTCCAAATTTATCTTCGATTAAATTTATTAAAAAGGAAGCAATAGGTTTTGAACTGTCAATGGAGCTTTCTGTTCCAACATAAATTCTAGCAATTTCATTTAGATTGATGTTGTTATCAATAATTAACTTAGTCAAAGCATTAGCACCAAAAACAACCGTATCTTGATGCACATCTGGCAATGTCATTTTGAGTAATCCTAACCCTTTTTCTAATTTTTCGGGCTCGATATTTCTAGCTTTTGCAAGTGTTTTTATAGGTAAATGTAGTTTAGCAACATCAAAAGAGATGGCATCAATTCCTGTTTTCATTAACTGTTTATTTGAGTATAAAAGTACTATTCTATGAATAAAAACTGTTGATTTAAAACAGTAAAACGAGTTTTATTGTAATTATTATTTAATTTTAAAAAAACTACGTATTTTATTTTCAAATCAGTAAAATAAAGTAACTTTATCTTTTGATTTCTTACTATTTTAAAAACTGTTTAATGCGCAATACTTTTATTTTATTCTGTTTTATTATTTATTCTTTTTCATTTGCACAAAATAAAATGCCCTATCAAATTTTTGATAAAAATGGCAAAGTCTCGTCATATAATGCTCTCATAAAAACATCTGCTCAAGCTGAAATTGTTTTATTTGGTGAATATCATGACAACTCTATAATTCATTGGTTGGAGCTCGAATTTGCAAAGGATTTACAATTAAAAAAGAAACTTATTTTTGGGGCTGAAATGCTAGAAGCAGACAATCAGACACAATTAAATCAATATTTAAAAGGAGAAATCGACCAAAAGCAATTGGATTCTACAGCAAGACTATGGCCGAATTACAAAACAGATTATCAACCTTTGGTAGATTTTGCAAAAGAAAAAAATATCCCTTTTATAGCCACAAATATTCCAAGAAAATATGCTTCGATGGTCTATAAAAAAGGATTTGAATCTCTTGAAGTATTGGGAGAAACGGAAAAATCTTTTATTGCGCCTTTGCCAATATCATATGATTCTAATTTACCGGGTTATAAAAAAATGGTAGAGGAAATGGAAGGTCATGGCGGAGAAAATTTACCCAAAGCACAAGCGATAAAAGATGCAACTATGGCTTATTTTATTGTAAAAAACCTTCAAAAAAATTCGCTTTTTATTCATTACAATGGTTCTTATCATAGTGATAAATATGAAGGAATATTTAGGTATATAAAAAAGAGTAATCCCAAAGCTAAAATCACAACAATTGCAACCGTAACCCAAAAAAATATTTCGAAACTTGAAACTGAAAATAAAAATAAAGCAGATTTTATTATTGTAGTTGATGAAGATGTAACTAAAACATATTAATTCTTCTTGAAAAAAACTCGATTTTGTTTAACCAAATGTTTGAATTTCAACCTATAAAAAGATTTTCATACAACACTTGTTAAAGAAATTTAGAGTCCATTTTAAAATGATTATAAATTATAACGAAAAGGTTGTAGTTAAAAACAAATAGCATTATTTTTGTGTGCTTTTTAAAAACAAATTATTCAATACTTATGGCAAAATCTGCAATATTAAAGTCATCACTAGCAAAAAAATACTGGATGGCTCTAACAGGTTTATTTTTATGCTTGTTCTTGTCTGGTCATTTAGCTGGAAATCTTCAATTAATTTTTAGTGATGCATTACATTTCAATCAATATGCATTGTTTATGACCACAAATCCAGCGGTAAAATTACTTTCATACCTAACTTACATTTCAATTATTTTCCACGCAGTAGATGGGATTTTGTTGACTATTCAAAACAAAGCTGCAAGACCAATTGGGTATGCTAAAAACAATCCATCGGCAAACAGCTCGTTTTCTTCAAGAAACATGGCAGTTTTAGGAACGCTTATACTAGTGTTTATTGTGACGCATATAGTCAATTTTTGGGCAGTAATGCATTTTGATGAAAAAATGCCAATTCAAACAATCACAATTGATAACCAAGGGATGAAACAAGATTTTTACTTGACTACCGATGGAGGTTATTTGCCAAAGGAACAAGTTGATCAAAAAATGATTGTTATCAAAAATAGAACAGAGTTTTTTGATGCCAAAGCAGATGTTAAAGTAAAAGAAGGTTACAAAGATTTACATAAAATTACGTTCGCTTTTTTTAAAGATCCAAAATTCGGGTTCATAGCTACTCTACTTTATGTTTTTTCAATGATTGTTTTGTCTTTTCACCTTTTACATGGGTTTCAAAGTGCTTTTCAAACACTTGGAGCAAACAATCCAAAATATACACCAACCATAAAGTTATTCGGAAAAGCATTTGCAATCATAGTTCCACTATTGTTTGCAATTATTCCTGTATACATTCATTTTATTAGTAAATAATCAACATCAATTTATATATGAAGTTAGATTCAAAAATACCAGAAGGTTCTATTTCAGAGAAATGGACTAATCATAAAGATCATTTAAAACTAGTTGCTCCAAACAACAGACCAAAAATTGATATTATTGTTGTAGGAACAGGTTTGGCTGGTGCATCTGCCGCAGCTTCACTTGGAGAAATGGGGTATAATGTAAAAGCATTTTGTTTTCAAGATTCACCAAGACGCGCACATTCTATTGCCGCTCAAGGCGGAATCAACGCAGCAAAAAATTATCAAAATGATGGTGATAGTACTTACAGATTGTTTTATGATACTATAAAAGGCGGTGATTATAGAGCTCGTGAAGCAAATGTGCATAGATTGGCCGAAGTTTCCTCAAATATTATTGATCAATGTGTGGCTCAAGGTGTTCCTTTTGCTCGTGATTATGGTGGAATGTTAGATAACAGATCATTTGGTGGTACACAAGTTCAACGAACTTTTTATGCTGCAGGACAAACAGGACAACAGTTATTGCTTGGTGCTTACTCAGCATTATCAAGACAAATAGGCGTTGGAAATGTTCAAATGTTTAGTCGCCACGAAATGCTAGATTTAGTAAAAGTAGACGGAAAAGCACGAGGAATTATTGCTCGTAATTTGGTTACAGGAGAATTAGAAAGACATTCGGCACACGCAGTAGTAATTGCTTCTGGTGGTTACGGAAATGTATATTTTCTTTCAACAAATGCTATGGGAAGTAATGTTACAGCGGGTTGGAAAATACATAAACAAGGCGCATTATTTGCAAATCCTTGTTATGTACAAATTCACCCAACTTGTATTCCTGTTCACGGAACCAATCAAGCAAAATTGACTTTAATGTCTGAATCACTTAGAAATTCAGGTAGAATTTGGGTTCCAAAGAAAAAAGAAGACGCACAAGCTATTCGTGAAGGAAAATTAAAACCAACACAATTAGCAGAAGAAGATAGAGATTATTATTTAGAAAGAAAATACCCAGCTTTTGGTAATTTAGTTCCGCGTGACGTTGCTTCTAGAGCAGCAAAAGAACTTTGTGATGAAGGTTATGGTATTGAAGCCAACGATACCAATGAAGGTGTTTATTTAGATTTTTCTTCAGAAATACAACATAAAGGGAAACAAGCAGCTTTTGCTAAAGGAAATCATAATCCAACTGCAGAGGAAATTACTACTTTAGGAAAACAATGGCTTGAAGAAAAATATGGTAACTTGTTTACTATGTATCAAAAAATTACTGATGAAAATCCGTATGAAACACCAATGAAAATTTATCCAGCAGTGCATTACACAATGGGCGGTGTTTGGGTAGATTATAATTTGCAATCTACTATTCCTGGATGTTTTGTTGCTGGTGAAGCAAATTTTTCTGATCACGGAGCAAACAGACTTGGAGCATCAGCATTAATGCAAGGTTTAGCCGATGGATATTTTGTTTTACCATACACAGTTTCTAATTACTTGGCAGATGAGATTAGAACAGGTAAAATTGCTACAGATTCGCCAGAATTTGTAGAAGCAGAAAATAGAGTTAAGGAAACTATTGATAAATTCTTAAACAATAATGGTTCTAAAACAGTTGATTATTTTCACAAACGTTTAGGACTAATAATGTGGAATAAAGTAGGTATGGGTAGAAATGAAGCTGGACTTAAACAAGCTATTGCTGATATTACTACTTTAAAAGAAGAGTTTTATAAAGAAGTTTATGTTCCTGGAAGTTCAGATGAGTTAAATCCAGAATTAGAAAAAGCACTACGTGTTGCTGATTTTATAGATTTAGGACAATTAATGGCAATGGATGCTTTACAGAGAAACGAATCTTGCGGTGGTCATTTTCGTGAAGAATACCAAGATTCTGAAGGTGAAACACTTCGTGATGATGTGAACTTTTCATTTGTTGGTGCTTGGGAATATAAAGGGAATGATATTACAAAAGAAGAACTTCATAAAGAAGAATTAAAATACGAGTTTATTAAAATTGCAGCTAGAAATTATAAGTAATTAGGCATTAGCCAATAGGCAATAGTTATGAGCGAAATAAAGTCGTATAAGGATTTACTAATTTGGCAAAAAGGAATTGAAATTATTTGTATGACATATGAATTAGTTGCTTGTTTTCCAAAAGATGAATTATACGCTTTATCAAGTCAAATAAAAAGAAGTTCAGTGTCGATTTCTTCAAATATTGCAGAAGGATATGGAAGACAATCAACTCAAAGTTATATTCAATTCATTAAAATTGCAAGAGGTTCTTTATATGAATTAGAAACTCAATTAATAGTTGCTCAAAAATTAAATTTTATTAATAACGAAAAATTATTTTTAGAACTTACAAATCAGATTATAGAAGAAAGTAAAATGATAAATTCCTTTTTAAACAAATTAGAAACAAGTAAATAATAGTTACTAATGCCTTTTGCCTATTGGCTTCTGGCTAAAAAATAAAAAAATTATGTCTTCAGCAAAAAATATCAATATAAACCTTAAAATTTGGCGTCAGAAAAATGCCAAAGCAAAAGGTAGCATGGAAACTTATAAATTAGATAATGTTTCTACAGCAAGTTCATTTTTGGAAATGTTAGACCAATTGAACGAGGAATTAATAACAAAAAAGCAAGAACCAGTAGCTTTTGATCACGATTGTCGTGAAGGAATCTGCGGAATGTGCTCTTTATATATTAATGGTAGAGCTCACGGACCAGATACTGGAACAACTACTTGTCAGTTACATATGCGAAAATTTAACGATGGGGACACTATTTTTATAGAGCCTTGGCGTTCAAAAGCGTTTCCAGTTGTAAAAGATTTAGTCGTTGATAGAAGCGCTTTTGATAGAATTCAACAAGCTGGAGGATTTGTTTCCGTAAATACATCAGGACGTACAATTGATGCAAATGCAACTCCTGTACCAAAACATGATGCAGACAGAGCTTTTGAAGCAGCAGCTTGTATTGGTTGTGGCGCTTGTGTAGCAACTTGCAAAAACGGTTCTGCAATGTTATTTGTTGGAGCAAAAGTATCACAATATGCTTTATTGCCTCAAGGAAAAGTAGAAGCTACAGCTCGTGTTCTCAATATGGTTCGTCAAATGGACGAAGAAGGGTTCGGTAACTGTACCAACACTGGTGCTTGTGAAGTTGAATGTCCAAAAGGTATTTCATTAGAGAATATTGCTAGAATGAATAGAGAATATCTAAAAGCGAGTATTATCTAATACTGTATAAATTAATTAAATATAAAAACGCATTCTATTTTAGAATGCGTTTTTGTTTTTATAATTGCATTCAAATATTTCTTATTTTAGCATAAAAAAGATGAGAAATATAACTTCTGTGCTGTTTTTAATTCTTTCTGTTGTTCTCTACTCACAACCAAAAACAAATAAGCAACCAGTACCTTATTCTACAAAAGGTAAATCAATCACAGTTTATACATCTGCAGATAGTACAAATCTAAGAATTACTAAAACAGATAAACTGGTCTTTACAGAACTCAAACAACCATTGGAAACACAAATTTGTGTATTTGTAAATCCAGATAAAACATTTCAAACTTTTATGGGAATTGGTGGTGCAATAACAGATGCAAGTGCAGAAGTATATGCAAAACTTTCTCCAGACAAACAAAATGAATTACTCAATGCTTATTATAGCAAAGAAAAAGGGATTGGTTACACAATTGTAAGAACAAACATTCATAGTTGTGATTTTAGTTCTGAAAGCTATACTTATATTAAAGAAGGTGACATAGAATTAAAAACCTTTGATATTAGTCATGATAAGAAATTTAGAATACCATTACTAAAAAGCGCCATAGAAACTGCAGGAGGAAATTTAAATCTATATATAAGTCCTTGGAGTCCTCCAGCTTTTATGAAAAGCAATAATAATATGCTAAAAGGCGGAAAATTACTTCCTGAATATTACCAATCTTGGGCTAATTACTATGTAAAATATATTAATGCTTTGCAAAAAGAAGGAATTCCGGTTTGGGGATTAACTATCCAAAACGAACCAATGGCAACTCAAACTTGGGAATCGTGTATTTATACTGCCGAGGAAGAACGGGATTTTCTAATAAATTATCTAGGACCAACTTTATCAAACAGTGGTTTACAAAACAAAAAAATAATAATTTGGGATCACAATCGAGATTTAATCTCCCAAAGAGTAAGTACCATTCTTGATGATCCAAAAGCCAATAAATATGTATGGGGAATTGGTTTTCATTGGTATGAAAATTGGAGCGGAGGAAACCCAATGTATGAAAATGTAGGTAAAGTACATGAAATGTATCCCAATAAGAATTTAATTTTTACAGAAGGTTGCTCAGAAAGTTTCAATGAAAATCGTTATCAAGTATGGGCAAATGGTCAAAAATATGGTCGTTCTATGATTAATGATTTTAATAATGGTACTGTGGCTTGGACAGATTGGAATATTCTTTTAGACGAAAAAGGTGGGCCAAATCATGTTGGAAATTTTTGTTTTGCTCCAATTCATGCCAATCTTCAAACAGGAGAATTAATTTACACACCATCCTATTATTTCATAGGTCATTTCTCCAAATTTATTAAAAAAGATGCTAAAAGAATCAGTTCGGTTGCCAGTAGAAGTCAATTGCTTACCACTTCTTTTATCAATACAAATGGGCAAGTGGTTACAATCGTAATGAATCAAAGCAACAAAAAAGTCATTTATAACTTATGCGTTGGAACTCAATCAACAGAGGTTTCTATTTTACCAAACGCTATACAAACTTTGATTTTTTAATTTAAAATGAAAATAGCCCTAATTCAAACTTCGCTTGTTTGGGAAAACCCAAAACAAAACCGAAATAATATCGAAGAAAAAATTACAGCAATTTCTGAAACAATAGATCTGATTGTTTTACCCGAAATGTTTACCTCAGGATTTACCATGAATCCAAAAAATGTTACAGAAACAATGTCGGGTGAAACAATTTCATGGTTAAAATCATTAGCAAAAAAGAAAAATTGTGCCATAACAGGAAGTTTAGTCATTACAGAAAACGAAAATTTTTATAACAGATTGGTTTTTGTTTTTCCATCGGGAGAAATTCAATATTATGACAAAAGACATCTTTTTACTCTTGCAGGAGAAGACAAAGTGTATACATCAGGAAAAGACAAACTAATTGTGGAGTATAAAGGATTTAAAATTTGTCCATTGATTTGTTATGATCTTCGGTTTCCAGTGTTTGCAAGAAATGTTGAATCCTACGATGTTTTGATTTATGTTGCCAATTGGCCCAAGCCAAGAATAAATGCTTGGGATATATTGCTCAAAGCTCGTGCAATAGAAAATATGTCTTATACAATAGGAGTAAATAGAGTAGGTGAAGATTTCAATAAGCATGAATATATTGGACATTCTCAAGCTATTGATTTCTTGGGGAATTATCTTATTGAGCCTCAAGAATTAGAAGATGTTTACATAATTGTTTTAGATAAAAAATCGATGCAAGATGCACGAGAAAAATTTGGTTTTCTTAATGATAAGGATCGTTTTACGATTCAATAAAAAGATTATTTTTTTAAATCAAAAACTTGTTCAACATCCCAATTGGCTCGAATGTCGATTTCCTTTGAAAAATAAATTACTTCTTCGGATTGTTTTTTCTTTATAAAATTGCCAGAATCCCACATCGAATTCTTGTTTTCGTCATATATTACCCTTAAAGTATAAATCGCTGGATTAATCAAGTTAAAATCAATTTGTGGATTGTTTTCAGAGTAAAAAGATTCAATAACAATTCCCGATTTATCAGTAAGTTCAACAAGTATAGGATACTGTTTTACGTTTTCTAATTTCAATCTCAAATTTCCATAATCAGAAATATTTTTTGTATCAAATTTAAAAACAATTGAATCATTGGTTTTTTCCATATAATCAGTCAATGCACCCGGAAGCAATTGTAATTTGTATTTTTCCAAAGGTTCTTTTTGAAAATCAAATTTCAATTCCTGATTCATTTCATCATATTCAGTTTTAAACGCAACAACTAGTGAATCTTTATTAGTAAGTTTCATTTTTGTTAAATCAAATTTACTTAAAGGAACAGAAGCAGTAAGAGTAAATTTATCTTTTAAAGGAAGAACTCCTTTCTGTTTAGGACTTAAACTCAATGTGTCGTTTTTCTGATTTTTAATTTTTGAGATAAAAGTTTCTGAATAGGTATTCATTGATACTCCAATTTGAAGTGAATCTGTTTTGACTGATTCTTCAAATTTTATAGGTTTATACCATATTTGCAAAGAATCTTTATTAGGGAATTTGGTAACAATCGTATTTAGATTTTCATTCCCTTTTTTCATTGTTATTTTGGCTTCTTTAGGATTACCTGTATATCCCAAAAGCAATCTGTTTCCTGAGGCTTGTGTTGGTTTAAAAGTTTTAAACGCTTCGGTTTCTTTAAACAATTCCAATTCATAAACAGTGTCACTTGGAATTGTAATATATTGTTTATGAAAACCTATTTTTTCAGTTTTAGGATTAAATTTATTATTCGAATTAATGTCTTTTAAGGCAATCAATTGATATTTCCCAGCTTTAAGATTTTCTAATTCAAAAGTTTTTAAACTATCTAATGTATTGGTAACATACCTTGGGTTTTCTTTATATATGGTCGAATCACTGTGTTTTTCGTTAACTTCATACAACATTATAGTAACAAAATTGTCTACTTTTTTATTCAAAGCATCTTTTATTGTACCTTTTAATGATAGTGAATCTATATAAGTTCCTGTTGAAAAAACATATTTAAACTGCGGATATGGATTACCTTCATTATTGTCTTGAATACTTTGACCAAAATTTAAACTATAGGTAGTATTGGCTTGCAAGGAGTCAAGAAAAGTAATGTTGATATTTTTACTCGCTGTTTGAGGCAGTATTTGTGGCGCCTTTTTCATTGGCGGCGAAATAATTAACTGTTTGTTGATGTCTTTCAATTTGATATATTCATCAAAGGTCAACTTGATTGTTTTGCCTTTAAAATCAGTAGCATAATTTTTAGGAAAACTCATTTTGAGTACAGGCGCAATAGTATCTTTCATGCCACCAGTTATTGAACCTCTCTTGGCACAACTACTTATAATGACTGCAAATAGAATACAATAAAAAACAAAATATTTTTTCAACTTCAATGGTGTTTTTCTTTTCTACAAAATAACAATTATATTTATTGGTATAGAAATGTTTTTTTAAATAATTAACGCTTACAATTATTATTTTTAACTGCAATAAAACCAGTTATTTATATTAAAATAGTAGATAATTACATAAAAGTTATTTTACACAAAATTACAAATTCAAATAGTTTAATGTGACATAGCCATACATACAATGCTGATTTTTGCACCAGGAATTTTTAGCAATGCTTTACTACATGATTCAAGAGTTGATCCTGTTGTAAGTACATCATCTATTAATAAAAAATGTTTTTGATGTTCTTTTTCACTAAAAATCACATCAAATACATCTTCATTGGTCACATCAACTCTTCTTAATAAATTTTTTCTTACTTGAGTTTTAGAATAAACATTCCTTACCAAAACATCAGGATTATAAGGTATATTTAAATTCTTTGACAAAGTTTCACCAAATTTAGTTACTTGATTATAGCCTCTTTCTTTCAATCTTTTTTTATGTAATGGAACAGGAATTATAACATCAACCGGATTGTTTTTTAACAAAGTTGTCAAATCATCAACAAACCAATTCCCGAAAACAGCACCTATTTCTTCTTGTCCACGATATTTTAAACTATGAATAATTTCTTGAACAATCCCTTTTTTATGAAAATACACAAATGCAACTGCAAACTCAACTGTAACTTTTCCGTAGAATTTTTTATAGGCATCATTCTCAATAGTCAAATGATGATTTGTGAGTGGAATTGAGTGTCGACAACGGCTACAAATTACAATTTCGTTTGTTAATAAAAACGAATTGCAACCTTCACATGTTTTCGGAAAGAAAAGATTGGTTATGTTTTCTATCATCAAAATTGTAAATTTCTTATAAAAATATAAAAAACTATGATTCTATACCGATTTATGTTAATTTTAAATTCCCTTTTTATATTTTTGCAGCATTATGGCAAAACAAGAAGATTTATTTAAGAATGTAGTTTCGCATGCAAAAGAATACGGATTTATTTTCCCGTCAAGCGAAATATATGATGGATTAAGCGCGGTTTATGATTATGCTCAAAACGGTGTAGAATTAAAGAAAAACATCCGCGAATATTGGTGGAAATCAATGGTGCAAATGCATGAAAACATTGTTGGTCTTGATGCAGCAATATTAATGCACCCAACAACTTGGAAAGCTTCAGGACATGTTGATGCTTTTAATGACCCTTTGATTGACAACAAAGATT
>JAYTIV010000101.1:0-10480 GCA_043731625.1 Flavobacterium sp.
CAGCGATAAAGAAGTGGCTTTTGCAGCATTGGCAAAAGCATTTGAAACAAAAACACCCTACGAAACATCTTATCGCATAAAACGGGACGGCAAAGAAGAGGTGCGGTGGATGCGCGCTTCAGGTAAATTTTTATACAATGTTGCTGGTGAGCCTGTTACTCTTTCTGGTATAAGCATCGATATTACAGAACAGAAGAGAATTGAAAAAGAATTGATAGATGCAAAGGAGTTCGCTGAAAATGCCGCTAAGTCCAAACAACAGTTTTTGTCAAACATGAGCCACGAAATTAGAACGCCCTTGAATTCCATTGTAGGCTTTACAAATGTGTTGTTGAAAACCGAATTGGGCATAGAGCAAAAAGAATTTGTGCAAGCTATTAAAACAAGTGGCAAGTCTTTACATGTACTCATAAATGATATCCTTGATTTGGCAAAAGTAGATGCGGGTAAAATGACTTTTGAAATACAACCATTTGAAATCCAAAAATCAATAAACTCAATACTACATTCCTTTAACCTGAAAATAAAAGAAAAGAATTTAGAGCTTATAAAAGAATACGATGACAAAATACCCTCCATGCTGTTGGGCGATTCAGTAAGATTAAATCAAATTGTTTTAAATCTTATGAGTAATGCCATAAAATTTACACAGAAAGGAAAAATTACAGTAACCGTTAAATTATTAAATGAAGATGAAGAAAATGTGACTATTGAATTTGCCGTTACCGATACTGGAATTGGCATTGCTGCAAAAAAAACAGATTCCATTTTTAATATCTTTGAACAAGCAGAAATTGGCACAGCCAATTCTTATGGTGGTACAGGATTGGGACTTGCTATTGTCAAACAATTAATAGAAGCTCAAAGAGGAACTATTAGCTTAAAAAGTAAATTAGGGCAAGGTTCTACATTTAGTTTTGTTATGCCTTTTGGAAAAACTAACAAAAAAACAGAACAAGAAACAGAAATAGAGATTCCAAAACTGGAATCTGAAATCAAAAACCTACGAGTATTAGTTGCAGAAGATGTTGCATTAAATCAATTACTAATCAAAATTATTTTAAGCGATTTTGGATTTGAATATGACATAGCCGACAATGGAAAAATGGCAATAGAAAAATTACAAAACAACACCTATGATATTATTTTGATGGATTTGCAAATGCCAGTAATGAATGGATTTGAAGCAACACAATACATACGCAAAACTATGAAATCTCAAATTCCAATTATTGCCTTAACCGCAGATGTTACCACTGTCGATGTCGAAAAATGCAAAGAATTTGGAATGAATGAATATATTTCTAAACCAATTAACGAATACGTATTATACAGCAAAATAGTAGAAATAATAAAAAACAAATAATAAACATTACGACCAAAAAACAACAAAGTTTGCCTACATTGCAGGTATTGGAGCTATTGCAACTGCATTAACAAGTATTTTTATAGCAAAGGCTATTACTTACAAAAAATCGTATGCAAAGCCATTGACAATTGCTTGGAATATTTTTGGTCTTTTAGACATTGTTTCTGTTTTAACAATAGCACTATTTTCAACTAAACTTTCTATAGATACAGGCTCACAAGGTGTAAATGAAATTGTAAATTTTCCGTTTTGTTTGATTCCTGCTTTTGCACCAGCTACAATAATTTACTTACATTTGACAATATTTAGAAAACTTTTGAGTAATAGTAAACAACAAAATCTGCTCTCTTAATTCATTTTCAACAATAATAGCGCGACATATATTAGAAAAAGACAGTTTAAATAAAGCTTCAATTCAAATTCTAAAATTAATAAATTCAAAATAATGACAGTTTTCAACATTTTACTTTGTATTCATATTGTTGGCGGCGGTATCAGTCTTTTACTTGGTTTTATCATTTTATGTCTCAAAAAAGGCAATAAAAGACACCAACTTTTAGGCAACCTTTATGGCTACGCATTGGGTACTGCTTCTGTTGTTGCTATACCAATGAGTTATTTGCACCCCAATTATTTTCTCTTTATCATTAGTGTGTTTACGATCTATATGTTGCTTACAGGAAAACGATACCTGCAAAAAAAAGAGCTTTCAAATGTCACAACAACTGATTGGATTCTAACTATTTTAATAGCAACTTTTGGCACGGCGTTTATTGGTTTTGGTATTTTGCACATCATCAAGTCAAATGTATTTGGCATAGTTTTTATCGTTTTTGGCTTGATTAGTTATTTATTTGTTTATCAAGACTACCTTAATTTTACAGGAAAATCTACTGTAAAAAACTTTTTTTTAATCACCCATTTGCAACGATTTATAGGCAGTTATATCGCTTCTGCTACCGCTTTTTTAGTTGTAAACAACACCCTAATGCCAAATGTATTGGCTTGGCTTTTACCAACAATTTTAATAGTGCCGCTCATAATAAAATGGAGCAGAAAATATAAAATAGAAAAGTAAAAACTGCCAACAACATACGTTTGTAGCAATTTTACCGAACAAAAGTAAACAAGGAACTAGCAATATAATTGACTAATTAAATGGATTGTAAAAACTGTAATAAAGAAATAAATTCAAAATTTTGTCCCGAATGTGGACAACCGACAAACATTAAAAGAATTGACGGAAATTACATAATTCACGAAATTGAACACGTTCTGCATTTTGAACGTGGAATTTTATTTACAATTCGTGAACTCTCAACAAATCCAGGACAAAACATTCGTAAATATCTTTCAGAAAACAGAAGCAGACTAGTAAAACCGATCATATTTATCATCATAACATCTTTGATTTATACAATTTTAAACCACTTATTTCATATTGAAGACGGTTATGTAAAATACCACGAAACCAAAGGAGTAACCACAAGTGCTGTTGGTACTATTGTAAAATGGGTGCAAGAGCATTATGGATATGCAAACATTATAATGGGTATATTTATTGCTTTATGGTTAAAACTATTTTTCAAGAAGTCTAACTACAATTTTTTTGAAATTCTAATTATGCTTTGCTTTGTTATGGGCATGGGAATGTTGATTTTTTCAATTTTTGTAATTATACAAGGAATAACACACTTTAACATAATGACAAGTGCTGGTGTTATAGGAATTGCATATTGTGTTTGGGCAATCGGACAATTTTATGACAATAAAAAACCTGCAAGCTATATAAAAGGGTTATTTGCATACATTTTAGGAATGATTACTTTTTGGATTATTCCTATACTTATTGGAACAATAATAGATTTAATAAACAAACATTAATTAAAATATGGACAATAGAAAAGGAATGAATTGGTTTTTTGTATTTATTGCATTTACATTAGGCTTGACTTTAATAAAACATATTGATTTTAAAAGTGTAACACTGAAAGAACCTGTCTTAGACGTGCTTTATCTAGTTGTGTTTATAATTTCAATTTACTTAATCATAAAAGACTTAAAAAAAACACCTGAAAAATAAAAGGCTGATACCAAAAGCCGTTTCAAGAAATTTCGAGGCACGGGATTTATTTGAAATGGAAAAGGTTTTTTATTTAAAGTTTTGATTATATTTGTGAATGCTTGGTCTTGGTTCATCGCCACTTCTTGAAGCGGTGGAACGTTACAAGCAACCTTCTCCGAAAATTACATACATAAAATAACGTTAAAAAACGGAGATAAAAAAAGTGTTTTAGTGGTAACACAAAACCAGAATTAAATATAATTTTGTAAATTAATTAAAGTTATAAATAACAAAGAAAGATTAATTTTAATGTAAAAATAAAATTGGCGCAACCCGAAAAGCCAAACCGAGAGTAGGGAAAAATTAAACAAAAATTATGAAAAAATTAAAGTATAAAATTAATACTATTGTTTTATTATTGACATTCACAACATTTATTATTGGAATTTCGTGTTCTACACCTGTAAATGATGAAAATACATCCCCAGTTGTTGATGAATCTTTAGCGTGGAATCATCATGGGATAGGGACGAATCATACTGTTGCAATTAGTGCGTCGGGCACTGTGGGTGCTGGATTTAAATATTTCTTGTATAGCTGGGGTGATAATAGTAGTGGTCAGCTTGGTTACACATCTTCTAATGAAAACAAACCAAAAAAAGTAAATAACGATGAAGATTGGAGCCTTGTCTTTGCTAGACAAAATTCGTCAATGGCTATTAAAATTGATGGGTCTCTGTGGGCTTGGGGGTTTAATGGTCAAGGACAATTAGGCAATGGTACAACAGATAATATTGCAATACCAACAAAAATTAATAACGGTCCATGGAAAACTTTGGCAATGGGAGATGGTTTTACCCTTGGTATTAAGGTAGACGGCACTTTATGGACATGGGGATTAAATGAAAATGGGCAATTAGGAAACAATACATTTACTAATAGTTTAGTTCCGCAAAGCATTTCAAATACTAACGACTGGATTCAAGTGTCAGCTGGTTGGGCTCATTCTTTTGCTATAAAACAAAATGGTAGCTTATATGGATGGGGTAGAAACAATGAAAATCAATTAGGTAATGGAACACCAATTAGCAGTGAAATTCCAATTTTGATCAATGCAAGTCAATGGAAAAAAATTGCAGCTGGCAAAATGCACAGTGTTGGTATAAAAACAGATGGCACATTGTGGGCTACTGGAAGAAATAATGTAGGACAATTAGGTACTGGATTTGTTGGCGACAATTTTATGTTTACTCAAATAGGTAGTGCTACTGATTGGGGATGGGTAGAAGCTGGATCTAATCACAATATCGCATTTAAACTTGGTACATATGGTTCGTTTTGGACTTGGGGTTATAATCAATATGGTCAGCTTGGAACGGGTGATGGTAATAAAAAATATGTTCCAACCTTAATTAAAAATGATGAATTACTTTCTGCAAGAGCTTCAGAAAATAATACTTCGGTTTTATACAGAATTAGTGGAAGACACATTTATACATCTGGCGACAATGCTAAAGGGCAAATTGGTAATGGCAACAATACTAATTATAACGTATTTACAAAAGCCTTTTATTAAGAATAAATTATTTGTTTTGCAAAAACATTGGTTTATCCGAATCCAGCACAAAACATTTTGCGAATAAATTCAAATTCTAAAATAAATTCGACTGAAATTGTAGATATGGAAGGAAGAGTAGTTCAATCATTAGTACACAATAGTGCTTTAATAACACTTGATTTTAAAAACTTACATCAGGCATATATTTATTAAAAGTTATTTCATAAAAAGATAACTCTTCAAAAAGAATTATAAAAAATAAAAAGCTGATACAAAACAGCGGTTTCTCGCAATTAAGGTTTTTGGGCTTCATTTAAAGTTGGTTTTGTATTTAGAATGATTTACTATGTTTGTATACTTACGCACGGGTGCCTATGCCTTACAATGGTGCATAAAAGGGTTTTAAAGTGTAATTGTTTTGATGCTAGATTTTGATTAATTTGTGAATAAGTAAATAACGTATGGTTAATTAATTGTAGAAATTAGGTATATTTTAGAAACAATAACTAGTGACGCTTGTTAGACAAAGCAACTCAGTTTAGGTATGATAAGACTGATAATTACAGTGGTATTTATAAGTTATATGATATGCTCCTACAAAAATCTGCTAAAATGAAACAAAACCTCTTGATTTTTATTTCTCTTTTGATTTTTCAACTAACATTTGGACAAAGTGCAGATGAATTAAATCAACAATCAAAAGCATTAGTGCAACAAGGAAAATATGATGAAGCTTTCCCAATTTTAAAAAAATCAGCTGAATTAGGAAATGCTGAAGCTCAATATAATTTGGGATATTTTTTGCAAAACAGAGTAGCCGGAATTAAAAACGAAAAAGAAGCTGTCGAATGGTATAAAAAATCATCTGACAATGGATTTAATGATGGACATTATGCTTTGATGATGGCTTATGGTAATGGACAAGGAATCGAACAAAACTCTGAAAAGGCTTTTGAATATGCTCTGAAATGTGCAAACAATAATGACGCTACTTGTATGTGGAATATTGTCGATTGTTATCTGACAGGAAATGGAGTAAAAGCTGACACATCAAAATTCAAAGAATGGATAATAAAACTTGCCAAACTCCCCAATCCTGAAAATCTTGCGCTGAGCGGAAATATAACTTCCGCAAGATTAGAATTAGCCAACTTTTATGGAAACGGAAAATATTTTGAAAAAGATATTTATCAAAGTTATTTATGGTACTTAATCTACAATGAATCAAAAATTGATTTTAGTATTTTAAAACAGGAAGAAGCTATTAAAGATATCAAAGAACTTGAGAAAAATTTATCTAAGGAACAAATCGAAAAAGCACCAAAAGATGCTCAAATATTGTTAGGAAGAAAGTTGGACAAAGTAAGTGAACTTTACAAAAACTCTCTCTAATAAGCACATCATATAACACACGCTACAAGCAATTTGGGTATTAGGCTTAATTTGAAGTTGGTCTTGTATTTGGGATGATTTGGCAAATCCGAATAATGGGCTTAATTTAGACCCAAACTGCGTGTAGCGCTGGAACGTTACCAGAAACCATACCCGAAAAACGTAAAAAAATAATTTATGACTTGGTTTACAAATCTATTTAAGAAAAAGAAAATTGAAAAAACTATTTATAATAATGATTTAGAATGGGATATTTTTATTAATTTCAGTAGAGGTGAAAAATATTTTTTAGAAGAAAAAATGGAAGATGCATTATATCATTTAGATAAAGCATTAGAATTGGGTTATGAAAAAGATGATATATATGAAATACGAGGTTATTGTTTACAGGCATTAAAATATCCTTTTGATGCAATTGAAATTTTAATAAAGCAATTTCATTTTCTCCTAATGATTGTAACTTATACTTTACTCGTGCTATTTTGAAAAATGAGATTTTTGATTTTGAAGGAGAAATTATTGACCTTGAAAAAGCTATTGAATTATCTAAACAAGTAAACCAAATGAATAAAAACTATAATGAAATAGCAATTAAAAATGGGTTTAGTGATGGTTTAGAGGGATTAAATTCAATGTATAGAATGATATTATTTGGTGCAAAATCAAGATTAAATTCAAACATAGAAAAAATAAATTACGAACAACTAAAACTAATTAAGAGAAGGTAAAATCTCTAATAAAAAATGAGAAATAAAAAGGCTTTTGGTAACAGTCGTATAAAAATATAGTGGGTTTTGGTCTTAATTTAAAGTTTGTTTTGTACTTTTGAATTCAGGCTTTATCAAAATTCAGGCATAGAAATACCAAACTTTTTACAGCGAAAAAACGTTTGGTAGATATAAATTAAAAAATAATATATAAAAGCATATGTGGTTAAAATTAATATTATTAGTAATTTTTTTAATTTTACTTAGTCTTTCAATTTTTTATTATATGACTTTGAAACAAACAGATCATTCCGAAAAGGAAATGGCAACAAAGTCTTCAGACATACTTCTTTAGGAACAATTTTTGCTGGTTTGGCATTATGTTTATCCATTTATTCTGTAATTGCTCAAGACAAACAAGTAATTAAATATATAGATAAAATATCATCAAGTACAGATAAAAAATTTAATGTCGACACAAAAATAGAAGGCGATAATTTAATTATCGAAACGACGATACCCCAAAACACTTTTGAGCATTTAACTAGTTATGAATCGGGAAGCTACAATATTAAAAATGTCAAAGGTGGTGTAGAACAAATCCAAAAAATCTGTTATGAAACTAACGAATATTTAAAAAATAGTTCAAATAAAAATCTTAAAATTAACATTATTTCATTTGGACAATCCGATAATTTGAAAGCACGTGGAAGTATTTATAATGGAGATTTAGGAACAATAGAAAATCAATCATTTTACAATGTTAATGAGGGTGTACAAAAGTATGAAACATTAATCCCAAATAAAAATAAAATTTGGAAGATTGATTATGCATATTTAAGAGGTTTGGGTATTTAAAAATTGGTAAAAGAAAACATTAAATTTGAAAATGTTAACTATGCTATACACGCAAATATTTCTGATAAAACTGGTCCTTTAGAACGGATAAGCATTTTGAAATTTGAAATTATAAATGGCACTAAAACAAATTTTGAAAACGTTGATGCTATTGATAAATTAATGTTTAAAGCACTAAAGTAATTTTACAAAATATAAACTTAAAGCAGTATCGCTCAATTTGAGTTTAAGGCTTTATTAAAGTCTATATTTGTACTTTTGATTTTTAGTGCTTATTAGAATGTATAAACTTACTTAACTTTACATTTCATCAAGATTAAAAGTGTTTTAGGTGTATTTGAAACAATAATATGAATATGGACAACACTTTCTCACCAAGTAATTCTTTCGAAATTAAAAATTCAAAAGGTTTTTTTAAGAAATTACAAGATGAGTATAACGATTTTGACAAAGAACATCTTAATCCACGATTTGCAATAAATTGCGCAATAACTTCTTGGCATTTGACTGACTGGACCTACCAAGAGTTTTTTAAGAATGATGAACGCTTTCAAGACTCTAAGGAAAATAAAAAAACATTATCTGGTTTATCAAAATACCAAGAATTTATAAAAGCTTCTTGTTCAGAATTGGAATTTATGCGTATGATAACAAATGGTTCCAAGCATTGCAAAGTAAATCAATCGCATCGCACAATTATTACAAAAGGAGATTATTCACCATACGATTATAGTAGACATGATTATGCAGTACCTATATTTGTGGTAACAAATGAAATTAATGAAGAAATTAATTTTGAAAAACTTTTACTTAGAACAATAAATTTTTGGGAAAGGTTTCTTGAAGATCTTTACAAATAAGAGATGCCTAAAATAGCTGCTTCGTCCTACGAACTCTACTGACTTCGTAGAAAAGATTCAAAAACAAATATAATTAAAAAAGTGAACGAAGTAACAAATCTAATTATTGGTTTGATTATGATATTGTAAACAGGATCTTGTCAAGTACAAAGAAAATAACTAAAATTCAATAACTAAATTTAAAGAATTTAATCACAATGAAAAGTTTATCGCATCCGCAACTATAGTTATTACAACCACATTTGTATTTATAGCATCCGCATTTGTATTTATAGCATCCGCAATTGTATTTATTTCAACCACATTTGTATTTATAGCTTCCGCATTTATATTTATAGCATCCGCAAAAAAAATTATTGTAACCTCAAACAGAATTATAACAACCCTGACCTCTGAGCCCATAAACAATTGTAATCCCTTACTGGCTATGTTTTAGTTATAATCACGCTGCAAAGCCATCGTATCTTTATGTTAAAATTGGGTATAGTACTATCAAGACGGAACCTAAAAAAGCAACATAATTTAGTTTACCTTACTCACATAAATTACAATACCACAAAAGTTAGGAATAAACTTTTTGAACAAGAAAAAACATAATTCTCTTTTTGACTACTAGTACATAAATCAAATTATTTTATTGGGCATTATTTTGTAAAAATTTCAAATGACAAAGATGCTAAAAGGCATAATGGCATTATTATAAAATAAAATTAGTTTAAACCTTGATTTATGTCATTAAATAGGTACTTGTATAGTTTTTATATATTCTATTATTGAAAAAATAGTCTTGTGATTGTCTAACTTTGAAAAAAATAGGAATACAAAACCTACAATTATTTAAATTATGAAAACCAAACTACTTTTTTTCTTACTCTTTGCCAACAGTATTTATGGACACATTATCGACAATGAAAATCAAGTATTGAGACATTGGAAAATAGAAAGTCAAAATACATCTATTGATGGTTCCTTTTCAATGTATAAAAATGGAAACGTATATATTGAAGATGCCAATAATGTACTTTTAAATTTTCCAGTATCCTCATTTTCGTTAGAAGATCAAAATTTTATAAAGCTTAAAATTGAAGAAGTAAAAGCAGTTAATACGCTGGTAATTGATAAAAATAGCTTTAAAAACGAATCAGATTTATATTTAAAATTTGGTCTTGTCGCTTGTTTTTTAATCCTCTTGAGTTTTTTATTATTCAAATATAATTCTATAAAAAATGGGTACTATTTAATTCCGATAGTATGCTTAGGTTCTTTATTTACCTTATTTAGTTTTGCAAAAAAAGCGATGACTACAACCGATCCTGCATTTGTAACTGCTGCATTTGCACCATTTACTTCTACCGTTAGCACTAGTTATGATGCTAATAATTTTTATGTCAACTCAAAAGGAATTCCCAATCACACCATGATGGTTGGAATTTCTAATCACGGTTGGCAACAGCAAGTTGCAATTCCTAAATGTTATATCAGTCCTAATTATTGGCAATTTCCTTTAAATCCAGTTTTGGCAGCAACTCCAGTTCCAGTTTCGGCAACACATTTTACTAAAGGGGCTATAGCAATTGCTACCAATGGAGTTCCCATTTTTAATTATCATACCAATACTGGTGTAGATTCTTTTCTTGACGGACAACTTGATAATTATGGCGGACATTGTGG
>JAYTIV010000102.1:0-10416 GCA_043731625.1 Flavobacterium sp.
TACTGGCGAAAGAATTCTTCTGCTTAGAGTATCCAAAATATAAGGATTTCCTGTCGTTACAGAATATTTAATTTTGGCTTTTTTAGGATGAATAGAATCTACTTTATAAGTAGCTTTATTTTTGAAAAAACCTATATTAAAATAATATGACTGTAATCGTTTGGCTGATTTTTCAGTACTTTTAAGGTCAATAATAGAAGGTGGTTCTCCAGTATCTCTTAAAAAATCATGAATACCAGCATACCAGAAAGATTCTCCCAATCTATTGACTTGTTTGGCAGAAAGCCACTTCGATTTTCGCCTATATTTATCAGGATGATTAACAAACTTGGCTTTATAAATAGAATCGTGTTTGAGCTTGGCAAGATTATACAAATTCAGTCGTAAACGATACCCAAGTATAGAAGTATTTCGTTTTTGATACAAAAGAGCTTCAATGTTTTCGGCTTTTTCTTTTTTGTTATTGACTTCAATATCATTTTTTGTCAAAAGTTTTTTTCCGTCTGGAACTCTTTTGAGCGTATTACAGGCAGAGAAAATGATTCCTATTAGAATAAATAATGATATTTTTGTAACTGTGTTTCTCAAGTGATGTGAAATATTTAATTCAAAAGTACATTATTTCTATGGTTAGTAAAAACCAAATCAAGCTTATAACGAGTTTACAGCAAAAAAAATATAGAAATGAGCATAAATTGTTTCTTGCAGAAGGCGTTAAAGTCATTCAAGAGCTCTTACAATCTAATTTTGTATTGCAACATTTGTATGAAACGGAGTCATTGTTTGCAGATGTTAACTCAAATAATAAGACTCAAATAAGTTCATCAGAATTAAAAAAAATAAGTGCATTAACTACACCAAATAATTGTCTGGCAATTTTTAAAATCCCAAACCAACAACCCGTTCAACAAAATGGTTTGCTAATAGCACTTGATGATATTCGTGATCCGGGAAATTTAGGAACTATTTTGCGATTGTGTGATTGGTTTGGTATCGAACAATTATTATGTAGTAACGAAACAGTTGATATTTATAATCCAAAAGTAATACAGGCTACAATGGGGTCAATTTCAAGAGTACAAACCAATTATGTCGATTTGAAGACTTTTCTAAAAACAACTTCTCTACCTGTTTTTGGAACTTTTATGGATGGGAATTCAATATATAAAGAAAATTTACCTCAAAACGGAATTATTATTTTTGGGAATGAAGCCAACGGAATTTCAGACGAAATTGAAAAAATGATACAATTTAGAATTTCAATTCCTAGATTTGGTAGTTTACAAAAGACCGAAAGTTTGAATGTAGCAACTGCAACAGCAATTGTCCTAAGCGAATTTAGAAGAAAATAAAATTTTATTTTAATGAAAAGTAAAGTTGATCAAAATAGCTCTTGTTTTGAGCGATTCTATATTTCTTGTCCAAGGACTATTTGGGTCTTTGTCTCTAATTAACTCATCTCCAATTCCAAAAACACCTCGTATAGAAGGAGAAAACTTGAAATATTCAAGATATAAATCCAAACCAAATCCCAATTCGTAATTTTTTGTCCAAGGTTTTACTCTAAATTTTTGTTGAACATTATCATCTTTGGTTTTTGAATTGCTCGATAAATTTAAGGTTGACGAAATTCCACCAACGAGATAAGGTCTCACATTTCCTGTGCGTTTTGCAGAAAACTTTAATAATAAAGGAAAATGAATATATGTTGCAGAAACTTCACGTTTGGCATCAATAGGTTTTTCAAAATTGGCGTAGGTTAGATTACGTTGTGTGTAGTATAAACCGGGTTCAAAACGTAGATTTAGATAATTCATAAGTCTTAAATCACCTACTAAACCAACATTAAATCCAACAGTTTTGTTTACTAAAATATCTGGACCTTCAGTTTTGTAATCAAATTTGTAATCATAGGAATTAAATCCAAGAAAATAACCCCAATAAACACGTTGCACATCAAAATTTTCTTGATTGATAATAGGGTCTTTACCAAATATGCTTCCTGGGCCTTGAGCATTTGTGTAAAAAGCTGAAATTAGTATAAAGAAAACAATTAATTTTTTCATATTATTTTTTAGTAGCCGAATAAATTGTTGCTACACCAAATGTTTGAGGCAAAGCCACTACATCTATAAACCCAATTTTCATCAAAATATTGTTTAACTTTTCACCAAAAGGAAAATTTGCAGCAGATTCTGATAAATATCCATAGGCACTATTGTCTTTTGAGAATAGTTTTCCAATGATAGGAAGAATATTTTTTGTATAAAAATAATACCCTTGTTTATAAGGACTTTTTGTTGGGTTTGATGTTTCTAGAATTACAAAAATCCCGTTAGGCTTTAATACACGGAGAATTTCAGTCAATCCTTTTTCTAAAGTTTCAAAATTTCTGATTCCAAAAGCAACAGTAACAGCATCAAAAGTATTGTCGTCAAATGGCATATTTTCTGAATCTGCCAAAAGCATTTCGATTTTACTAGAAAGATTTTTATTTGCAATTTTTTGAATACCAATGTCTAGCATTCCTTTAGAAATATCAAGACCTATTATTTTCTCAGCACTTGTATTTGCCATCAAAATAGCTAAATCTCCAGTTCCTGTAGCAATATCTAAAATGGTTTTAGGATTTTTTTCAGAAACCATTTTCAAAACTTTTTTGCGCCATTTTACATCTATTCCAAATGATATGACTCTATTTAAATCATCATAATTTCCAGAAATAGTATCAAACATATGTGCAACCTGTTCTTTTTTTGAAAGTGTAGAAGATTTGTATGGCGTAATATTTTTTGACATTTTTTTATTTTTAACAAAGATAATACATTAAAAAGCAATCTAAAAATAGGTAGTAAAAAGTAATTTTATTTTTAATTAAAAAATTTAACAAAAATAATTGAAAAATCCCCATATATGGGGATTGTTTGGTGTTGTTTTATAGTTCAACTTTGTAAAACAATAAACAAATAATTATTTATATAAAAAGTTCAAGTATTATAATAGCTGAAAGAATGACATAATTACTTATTTATTTAGTCAGTTTTTCTAACAACAAACAAACAAATGTATTTTTTTTTGAGACAGTTAAAATTTATAAGCCAAACAAACAAAATTTAATTAAGAGGTTACATTTTCGTTTATTTTTATTGTTTTAGTGGTATTTTGCAATAATGATATTTTTGAAATTTTTTCAAAAATTCTTCAAGGAGTTGTTTTACTTCAAAAACAACCTTGTCGAGGTGATTATGTTAGGTAAAAATTGTTTTTAGAATAGGCTATTATTAAAATTGAGAGTTGAGTTAAATTTAGTTGTTTGAAAAACATCTCTGAAAAGGGATGTTTTTTTTTATTTTCTAACATAGGTTTGATAACTAAAAGCATAATTATGAGTTTCATCTTTTGCATGATGCTCTTCAAGAAGTAATTCCCAATCATTTTGATTGATTTCTGGGAAAAAAGTATCTGCATCAAATGATTCGTAAACTCGTGTAATTTCTAATTTATCGGCAATTGGTATACTTAGATTGTATATTTCACCACCACCAATAACAAAAGTATCTTCATGTTCTGGAACTACTAATAATGCTTCCTCTAAAGAACTTACAACTATACAACCTTCTGGCTTATAGGTTTTGTTTCGGGAAATAATTACATGTGATCTATTGGGTAATGGCTTTGGGAAACTTTCGAAAGTTTTTCTTCCCATAATAATATAATGTCCTGTTGTTATGGCTTTAAATCTTTTGAAATCTTTGGGTAAATGCCAAACTAAGGTGTTATTTTTTCCTAATTCGTTATTTTGTCCTATTGCAGCAATTAGTATAATCATTGTTGGATGTTTTTGGCTTCAATATTGGCTTGGAATTCAGCAATTTTGCGCTCTTGTTTTATTATAAGTTTATTGATTTGTTCACGTTCCCAGTTTTTATTCATAAAACTATCAGTTATAAACACTTTTATAAAATGAAGAATAAAAAGAAATACCCAAACCGTAATTATCCATAAATACCATCTGTTGGGTTCGCCTATTTTTAATAAAACATTTACCACAAAAAGAAACAGGCTGCCTATGACCATTATAACAAAATGAAAATATAAATTCTTTTTTTGTTTTAATCTTCTTCTTGCGTATTCGTATAGTTCGTGTTGATTGTTATCCATTTTTGCCTTTTAAAAAATTAATTAATTAAGTAATTTCTATATTCACAAATTTACATTTTAATATTCAAATTTATGTAGGTGTTTTTTTGTATTTTTAACCTGAAAATATTGACTTATGAAATTGTATTTAAATCTATTGTTTTTATTAGTAGCTTTTCAAATATTTGCTCAAGAAACAAAGTTGCCAGCTCCAATGATTGCAGTTGATTCATTATATAGAGAAGACCAGTTTTATGGTGGATTCACCTATAATATTTTGAGAGACAGACCATCTGGAGTTACACAAAACAAATTCTCATCTGGTTTTACTTTGGGTTTATTAAGAGATTTTCCTATAAATAAAACCCGTGCGGTTGCTATCGCTCCTGGTATTGGACTTTCGTTTAACAAATATTTTCACAGTCTTATTATATATGAAGTAAATTCAAAACCTGTTTACACATCAATTCCTGTAGGGCAAGACTATAGTAAAGACAAGTTGGAACAGCTTTTTATAGACGTGCCAATTGAATTTCGTTGGCGTACTTCTACACCAGAAACACATAAATTTTGGCGAATTTATACTGGAATAAAATTCAGTTACCTTATTTATGATAAATATATTTATAAAGATAATTTTGGTACTACAAAATTGTTTAACAATCCTGGTTTAAACAATCTACAAGTTGGAACCTATGTTGCGATGGGAAGAAATACTTTAAATTTTTATGTCTATTATGGATGGTTGCCTTTGTTTAATTCTTCGGCAAAAATAAATAACGAAAAAGTAGGTATGAATACTTTAAATCTTGGATTGATGTTCTATATATTATAGCCAAAAACACCATAAAATTATCTGTGGAAGCATACCAACAAAAAATCCAATAGCAAGTTCATTGTTTGAATGGGCATTCATTACAATTCTTGATGCTGCCAAAAGGCCATTCATAACTATTAAAAACGAAATTATATATGTAATATTTACTTGATTATGTATGCTTAAGCCAATTACAAAAGCAGTCAATGAGCTTATGCCAAGCATATGTATGCTGGCTTTTATTTTGCCGAATAATAAAGCTAATGTTATTAAAGTACTCCATAAACCACCTATTAAAAAATAAAAAAGTTCAGGAATTCTACTAAAAGTAATACCTTTTGTAACCAGTATTAATAATAAAGCTGATTGAATGATAAGCGGAATTTTGCGTTGTGATAAATCTTTAACCATTATTGAATCTACCTTGCCCAATGTTTTTAATAGATAGAAAAACGAAACAGGAATAAGAATTGTGATGATTATAATTTGAAAAAGAATCAAATATTTTTGAATATCTTCAAAATAGTTTTCGTTATAAAAAAAGTAAAATAAGGCACCAAATAATGGAATGAAAATGGGATGGAATAAATAAGAAAAAAGAGTAAGAGTTTTTTTCAAAGTATTTAATTTGGGTTGGTTTTTTAAATACTAAAATTACATTTTTTTTCTCATTCTAGCTACTGGTATGTCCAGTTGTTCTCTATATTTTGCAATAGTTCTTCTAGCAATTGGATAGCCTTTTTCTTTTAGAATTTCTGCCAATTGGTCATCTGGAAGTGGTTTGTGTTTATCTTCTTCTTCAATGGTGTTTTGCAGAATTTTTTTAATTTCTAGAGTCGAAACATCTTCGCCTTGATCATTTTTCATGGCTTCAGAGAAAAATTCTTTTATTAACTTAGTGCCATAAGGTGTTTCTACATATTTGCTATTGGCAACACGAGAAACGGTTGAAATATCTAATCCAACAGTATCGGCAATGTCTTTTAGAATCATTGGTTTCAACTTAGTTTCGTCACCTTCTAAGAAATAGTCTTCTTGATAATGCATAATTGCATTCATCGTAACAAAAAGTGTTTCTTGACGTTGACGAATAGCATCTATAAACCATTTTGCAGAATCTAACTTTTGTTTGATAAACTGCACCGCATCTTTTTGTGAGTTTGATTTATCTTTAGAATCCTTATAGGTTTGCATCATTTCTTTATAGTCTTTTGAAACGTGTAAAGAAGGAGCATTTCTTCCGTTTAATGTCAATTCTAGTTCGCCATCAACTATTCTAATAGCAAAATCTGGCACTACATTTTCAGTAATTTTGTTGTTTCCCGTAAATGAACCACCAGGTTTTGGGTTTAGTTTTTCTATTTCATTAACTGCTTTTTTGAGTTGCTCATTTGAAACATTATATTTTTGAAGCAACTTATCATAATGTTTTTTGGTAAAAGCATCAAATTGATTTTCAATAATATCGGTTGCTAGAGCTACATATTCTGTAGGCGTTTTGTGTTTTAATTGCAACAACAAACATTCTTGAAGATCTCTTGCACCAACACCAGAAGGTTCTAATTCGTGAATTACGTGTAACATTCTTTCGACTGTTTTCTCTTCAGTATAAATTCCTTGAGTAAAAGCCAAATCATCAACAATATCTGCAATACTTCTGCGTATATAACCCATATCATCAATACTTCCAACTAGAAATTCTGCAATTTCTCGCTCATCTTCATTAAGGATAAAAGTATTTAGCTGATTGATTAAATCTTGATGAAAACTAACTGGCGATGCCAAAGGAGATTCTCTTTCGTCATCATCATCACTGTAGTTGTTTGACTGTGTTTTATATTCTGGAGTTTCGTCGTTGCTTAAATACTCGTCGATATTTATATCTTGTGTGTCTATAGATTCGTTGTCATCATAATCATCAAACTCGTCATTGTTGTCAAACTCATCTTTTTCATAAAGTTCTTCCTCATCATTTCCGCCTTCTAAAGCAGGATTTTCATTCATCTCTTCTTTCAATCGTTGTTCAAATGCTTGTGTAGGCAATTGTATCAACTTCATCAACTGAATTTGTTGAGGTGATAGTTTTTGAGATAATTTTAGATTTAGAAATTGTTTTAACATAATTATTTTATGATTAGAGGGTTTAAAATTTAGAAATTATTTTTAGGGAACTTCTAAATATTTAAAATATCTAAATTGTTTTTAAAATTCAGCATTCATAGGTGTTCTAGGAAAAGGAATAACATCACGAATGTTTGTCATTCCTGTAACAAACAGCACCAATCTTTCAAATCCTAACCCGAAACCTGAGTGAACTGCGCTACCAAATCTGCGAGTATCTAGATACCACCACAATTCTTCTTCGTCAATTCCTAAAGCTTTCATTTTTTCTACTAAAACATCGTGACGTTCTTCTCTTTGTGAACCACCAACAATTTCTCCAATTCCAGGGAAAAGGATATCCATAGCACGAACGGTTTTTCCATCTTCGTTCAAACGCATATAAAATGCTTTGATATTGGCTGGATAATCAAACAAAATTACGGGACATTTGAAATGTTTTTCTACCAAATATCTTTCGTGCTCTGATTGTAAATCTGCACCCCATTCGTTGATAATATAGTTGAATTTTTTCTTTTTGTTTGGAGTAGAATCTCTTAAAATATCTATAGCTTCGGTATAAGAAACACGTTTGAAGTTGTTTTCTAAAACAAATTTTAGTTTGTCAAGTAAATTCATTTCGCTGCGTTCAGTTTGTGGTTTTGCTTTTTCTTCTTCAATTAATCGACTTTCTAAAAATTTCAAATCATCTTGGCATTTTTCCATCGTATATTTAATTACGTATTGGATAAAATCTTCTGCCAAATCCATATTATCATTCAAATCGTTGAAGGCTACTTCGGGTTCAATCATCCAAAATTCGGCTAAGTGACGCGATGTGTTTGAGTTTTCTGCACGAAATGTTGGTCCAAAAGTATATACTTGACCCAAAGCCATAGCATAAGTTTCGGCTTCTAATTGTCCAGAAACAGTTAAGTTGGTTTCTTTACCAAAGAAATCTTCTTTATAATTTATTTTTCCTTCTTCAGTTCTTGGTGTATTGTCAAATGGTAAAGCAGTAACTTTAAACATTTCGCCAGCACCTTCAGCATCAGAACCTGTAATAATTGGTGTGTTTACATATACAAAACCTCTTTCTTGAAAATAAGTATGCACAGCAAATGACAATACAGATCGCACTCTCATTATGGCTCCAAAAGCATTGGTTCTAACACGTAAATGAGCATTTTCGCGTAAAAATTCTAACGAATGTTTTTTGGGTTGCATCGGAAATTTCTCTGCATCAGAATCACCAAGAATTTCAAGTTTAGCAACTTGAATTTCATATTTTTGGCCAGCACCTTTGCTTTCTACCAATTCTCCAGTTACAGAAACTGCAGCACCAGTAGTAATTCTTTTTAAGGTTTCTTCAGGAGTGTTTTCAAAATCGACAACACATTGAATATTATTGATAGTCGAACCATCGTTCAACGCTATAAATTGATTGTTTCTAAAAGTTCTTACCCAACCTTTTGCATTGATTTCCTTTATTGTGTTTGTGCTGTTCAGTAAGTCTTTAACTTTTGTATGTTTCATTTAAAATAGTATTAAAAGTGCAAATATAAATTAATTATTTTTCTTTTCTAGTGCATCTAATTCTTCATCAGTATGTTCTAAAATATCTATTGTTGGTTCTATAAACTCTTGTTCGTTTGCTAAAGTTTTATTCAAAGTTAACACTAATGATGGCAGTAGCACTAAATTAGATAACATTCCGAAAAATAATGTTAATGCAACCAATCCTCCTAATGCAACTGTGCCGCCAAAACTAGAAAGCATAAAGACAGAAAAACCAAAAAACAAAATGATTGAAGTATAAAACATACTAATTCCGGCATCATCAAAGGTTGCAAATACTGATTTTTTTATTCTCCAATCATTACGTGAAAGTTCTAATCTATATTGTGCTAAAAAACGAAGCGTATCATCAACAGACATCCCAAACGCAATACCAAAAACTAAAATTGTTGATGGTTTTAAAGGAATTCCTAAAAACCCCATTAAACCTGCTGTCATAAGCAATGGTAGTAAATTTGGAATTATAGAAACTAATACCATTTTGAATGATCTGAACATTATGGCTACCAATCCTGCGGTTATTAAAAAAGCAAATAACAATGATGATAAGAGGTTGTTTAATAAATATTTTGTCCCTTTTTGAAAAACAGAGGCTTTACCCGTAATGATAACTTTGTATTTTGGAGAAGGAAATGTTTTGCTAATTTTATTTCTTAATTGTGACTCAATTGCGCCCATTTTTTCTCCATTTTCATCTTTAATAAAAGTAGTGATTCTGGCTATACTACCATCTGAAGAGATGTAACTTTTGAGCTGATTTTCTTTTGTATTACTTAATGCATTTTTAATATAAGGGATAATAAAAGCTTCTTCTTGAGGTGACGGAAGTTCATAAAATTCAGGATTTCCGTTATAATATGCTTGTTTGAAACTTTTTGCTATATTAACAATTGAAAGTGGTTTTGAAAGTTCCGGAATATCAGTAATCGTTTCTTCTAAATCTTCCATTCGCCTTAAATTGGATAATTTCATGGCGCCATTTTTCTTTTGGGTGTCAATCATTATTTCTAGTGGCATTACTCCATCAAATTCTTTTTCAAAAAATCGAATATCACTAAAGAAATCAGTTTTCTTAGGCATGTCTTCTATTATACTTCCTGAGATTTTGATTTCATAAATTCCAATAATTCCAAATATTAAAAGGATTACAGATGTGATATAAACCCCAACACGATTGTATTTTACAGTTTTTACAATCCAATTCATAAAAGAATTAAGATATTCTCGTTCTAAATGCCCTAAATGTCTTGGGATTGGCGCAGGAGTGTAACTAAAAAATATTGGGATTATTAATAAACTTAATAAATAAATAGCAATAATATTAATGGAAGTTACTACACCAAACTCTGTTAATAAAGTGTTATTTGTAGCAATAAAAGTTGCAAAACCAAAAGCTGTTGTCAGATTGGTCATTAACGTTGCGGTACCAGTTTTGGTAATTACACGTTGTAGTGCTTTTGCTTTATTTGCATGTTTTTGATATTCCTGATGGTATTTATTTATGAAGAAAATACAATTTGGTATTCCGATTACAATTACCAATGTAGGAACAAGAGCTGTTAAAACAGTGATTTCATAACCAAGCATTCCTAATATTCCAAAAGACCACATCACACCAATAATTACTATTATTAAGGAAACTAGTGTTGCTCTGAACGATCGGAAGAAAAAGAAAAAAATCAAAGAAGTAATTAATAATGCAGCTCCAATAAAAAGACCAATTTCATCAATAATAGTTTTGGCATTTAAGGTTCTGATATAGGGCATTCCAGAAGTATGCA
>JAYTIV010000103.1:0-1622 GCA_043731625.1 Flavobacterium sp.
ACATTAAATTGTCTGATTTCATCTGCTTGACGCAAAAAACCAATATCATTTAGTTCTAATTCTGGCGAACGCCAAATAATAGAACTACTATATCTCCATCTTCCTTCGCTTGTTTTTCCTGCCTCAAATTTCCCACCTGTTCCGGTAAGTGAAGTTCTGTTTGGATCAACTTCAACATGTGTGGCATCAACTCTTTGAAACAAGTGTGTAATTGCATTTTGAGAATTTGTAATAGCTTCTTTACTTCCTTGAACATGACTAGCAACAACATTTCCTACAAAATAATATTTTCTATTTTTCCAATTGTGTTTAAAATCAATACCTCCAGAATAAGCTGCTTTTCTTAAAAAACTCAAATCTTCACCTTGTAGATTTCTATTGGTAGCAGTAAAAATACCACCAATAAAACTATTCCTATTATTAAAATCCTTCTGCGTTCTACCCACAAAATAATTGGTAAATGGCTCAACAATTTCTTTGCGCTGAGAAACATTATCATTTATTCTAGCAAATTCTTTTGTAGTGATACTTTCTAAAACACCAACAGACCAACCTTTTTTGGTTTTTCCGCTAAACTTTGCTGCACCAAGAATTGTTGTGTTTTTTGGGATGTCTAAATATTCTTTATCTGTTGTGTTTGGATATCCTTGTGGCTCACGACCAATTCTTCGAGAATAAAATAAATTATCCTGACCATCTGCAAATCTGTAATTAAAGATGTTTTTATTTTCTACAAAAAATGGCCTTTGCTCTTCAAAAAATATCTGAAAACCATCTAAAGCAATTGCTGCAGGATCGGCTTCGACTTGACCAAAATCAGGATTGATAGTTACATCAAGAGTCAAATCATTGGTGAGTCCAATTTTAGCATCAACACCACCATTTATTGAAGCATCACTTCCTTTTCTAAAAGGATTTCCTTCTTCTTTTGGATAGGTTTTTAATTTGGAAACAAAAAAGGGTTGTATTTCTAATTGTTTTTGAGGTTCAATATCTTTTAATCCATGTAGTTCTCCAAATTCACTAACCCAACCTGGTGCATCTTGAGGAATACGTTGCCAAGTTGATCGTTCTTCACCTCTAAAATACCTGCGTTGCACTTGAATTCCCCAGACTTGTTCTTTATCATTACCGAATTTTAATTGACTAAACGGTATTTTTACCTCGGCTGTCCAACCTTCATCATCAATATTGGTTTTTAAATACCAAATAGGGTTCCAACTTCCGTCCCAATTATTGCCATTATCAGATATAAATTCATCTCCTTTTACTCCTGTTACGGATGAAGTAAACGAAAATCCTGTGCGTTTATCGTGGTAACTATCAATATTTACTTCTATCCAATCGCCTTCAAAACCATCACGTCTCGACATTCTTTTTACAATACCATTTGGGTCTTTGTCATAACATCTTAAGGCAATATATAAAAAGTTTTTATCATAAATAATTTTGAATTTACTTTGCTCAGTTGGTTCGGTATTTTCATCAGGTTCTCTTTCTTTAAATCCACTTGACCATTCTACAATATCCCAACTTTTATCATTTATAATGCCGTCTATTGTTGGAGATTCCAAACCATTTAGCGACATAGTATTGTAAACTTTTTTCTCTTCTATCGGTTT
>JAYTIV010000104.1:0-1613 GCA_043731625.1 Flavobacterium sp.
AGAAAAGCGATGCTCGTCAATAAAGATTGCACAATTGGTCTTGCAGCTCCAAAAAAATCATTACGAGACTATTTCTATAAAAATGCCGATGCCGATGAACTAATTTTTATTCATAAAGGCAACGGAAAGTTAAGAACGATGATGGGTAATATTGATTTTGAATATGGAGATTATCTTATCATACCTCGTGGAATGATTTATCAAATTGATTTTGCAACCCAAGACAACAGATTATTTTATGTAGAATCATTCTCACCATTTTATACTCCAAAACGATATAAAAACGAATCTGGGCAACATCTTGAGCATTCACCATTTTGCGAAAGAGATTTCAAACTTCCATCAGAAATAGAAACCTTTGATCAAAAAGGAGATTTTTTAATCAAAATCAAAAAAGAAGGTATGATTCATGAAGTAGTTTATGCTACTCATCCTTTTGATGTTGTTGGTTGGGATGGTTATAATTTTCCATACGGATTTTCTATTCATAATTTTGAACCTATTACAGGAAGAGTACATCAACCACCACCAGTTCATCAAACATTTGAGACTGCAACATTTGTGGTTTGTTCGTTTTGTCCACGTTTATATGATTATCACCCAAAAGCCATTCCAGCACCATATAATCATAGTAATATAGACAGTGATGAAGTACTTTATTATGTTGATGGGGATTTTATGAGTAGAAATAATATAGAACAAGGACACATTACTTTACATCCAAAAGGAATACCTCATGGACCAGCACCAGGCGCAATGGAAAGAAGTATAGGTCATAAAGAAACTCAAGAACTAGCCGTTATGGTAGATACTTTTAGACCACTTATGGTTACAGAAGGAGCAATGGGAATTGATGACGGGAAATACTACAAATCTTGGTTAGAGTAATTTGAAAATGAGACAATTTGAAAATGAGATAATTATAAAATTTTAAACGAAAATTTTATAATAAACCTATTTTTTATTCCATCACATTATACAAATCACAAAGTCAAATCATTTAATTAATAAAAAATGACTTACAACCAAAAATATCAGAACAATCCTTTATTGATAAAAACATTTGAGTTTTCACTTAAAATTATAGATTTTACAGAAGTGTTACAAGAAAATAAAAAATTTGTTATTGGGAATCAATTATTGAAAAGTGGAACTTCTATAGGTGCTAATTCTAAAGAAGCTCAAAATGCGGAAAGTAAAGCAGATTTTATTCATAAATTAAAAATCGCGATAAAAGAAGCAGATGAAACAGAATATTGGTTGTTCCTTTGTGATGCTCATAAATCATATCCAGATTGTACAGAGTTACTAAATAATTTATCAGAAATACTAAAAATTTTAAATAAAATAATTTCAACATCAAAATCAATTAGATAATTTGATAATGTGTCAATGAGAAAATTATCACATTATCAAATTATCACATTATCAAATTATCACATTATCTAATTATATTATGTCAAAAGAAGTAAAATCAGTCGAATACGGACTAGAAAAAATATTTAGCGGAGCACAAGATTTCTTGCCGCTTTTAGGAACAGATTATGTAGAGTTTTATGTAGGTAACGCAAAACAATCTGCTCATTATTACAAAACAGCATTCGGATTCCAAT
>JAYTIV010000105.1:0-4103 GCA_043731625.1 Flavobacterium sp.
TAGATTCTTTGTATTTGAGCAACAAACAAAACTCTCGTATTATTTCAGGCAAACAATATCAAACCGAGGATTTTAATGCCGAAAGAAATAGAATAACAACTTATTTTAGAAATAATGGTGTATACAATTTTCAATCCAACAATATTAGTTTTGATATAGATACTATTCAGACTAAGCAGAAAGTAAATGTCGAAATGAATATTGGTGATTATAATTATTTTGAAGGAGATTCTACCAAAACCATCCCTTTTAAAATTTATAAAATTAGCGAAGTCAATATTTATACAGAATACAATCAAAATAAATCAAAAACCGTAATAAAAGATAGTTTAAAAACAACCTATAAAAACTTTAATTTATATAGCTTCAAAAAATTAAAATACAAACCCAAAGCTATAACAGATGCTGTTTTTATAACTAAAGGAAGTGTTTTTGCAGATAATAAAACAACATTAACCACTAGGTATTTAAACAATTTAAAGATTTTTAATTACCCAAGTATTCAATATGTTGTCAATACAAGAGATACCATTTCTAATTCATTGATTGCAAATATCTTTCTAACACCTAGAAAAAAATATAGTTTTAATAGTTCTATAGATTTTACACATTCGGATATTCAAGATTTTGGAATTTCAGGAAGTGCTGCCATTTCTATTAGAAATGTTTTTAATGGTGCCGAAACTTTTGAAATTGCTGCTAGAGGAAACATTGGTTCGTCAAAAGCATTTGCAAATCCTAATGATCAATTTTTTAATGTATTAGAATACGGTCTAGATTTAAAACTTAATTTTCCTAGAATCTTTATGTTTTTTAATACTGATAAAATTATTCCAAAAAGTATGATTCCATCTACAGCCGTAAGTATGGGTTATGGAAAACAAAGAAATATTGGGTTGGATAAAGAAAATTTTACCGGTGCTATGATTTATAATTGGACACCTAAAATAAATACAAATGCTCGTTTTAATCTTTTTGATATCCAGTATGTTAAAAACTTAAACACCCCAAATTATTTTAAAATCTACAACTCTTCATATAATACACTTAATAACTTAGCGCAATTATATAATGCCAATCCAAATTATTTTAATGACAATGGCGAATTAATAATTGAGAATGGTACCAATTCTTTTCTAAATGATGTTTTGAGTGCTTCTCCGTCTATATTCCCTTCTGTAACTGATAAAAAAACAATTAATAGTATCAATGAAAGAAAAAATAGACTGACAGAAAATAACCTAATCTTTGCATCAAGTTTTACTTTTGCAAAAACCACTAAAACAGATATTAAACACGAAGACTACTATACTTTCAAAACTAAATTAGAATCTGCAGGAAATTTACTTTCATTATTAGCAAATGCATCCAAACAATTAAAAAATCAAAACGGTAGCAATACCATTTTTGAGTTAGAATATTCACAATACATTAAAGGTGAAATTGAGTTTATAAAACATTGGGATTTAGGATTTAAAAAAATATTGGCAATTCGAAGTTTTACGGGAATTGCAATTCCTTACGGAAACTCAAATAGCGTTCCTTTTTCTCGAAGTTATTTTGCGGGTGGATCTAATGATATTAGAGCTTGGCAATCCTATGCCATTGGTCCTGGAAGAACAGCTGCTATTAATGATTTTAATGAAGCCAATTTTAAAATCACAGTTAGTTCTGAATTTAGATTCAATGTTTTTGGGCAACTCAATGGTGCTTTATTTGTAGACGCTGGTAATATTTGGAATGTTTTAGACAATGTCGATGACGAAAAAGCAGTTTTTAGTGGCATAAAATCTTTAAAAGACACTGCCGTTGGATCGGGTTTTGGTTTTCGATATGATTTTAATTTCTTTGTTTTTAGACTAGACTTAGGCTTTAAGACCTATAATCCAGCTGATGAATCAAACAAAAAATGGTTCCATGATTATAATTTTAACAACTCTGTTATAAATATTGGAATAAATTATCCGTTCTAAATTTATTAATTATTAATTTTGTTTTCTTTAATTTAAAATCAAAACTTATATGAGTCAAAATATCAAACCCGGAGTTGCAACAGGCGATCAAGTTCAAGAAATTTTTAGATATGCAAAAGAAAAAGCATTTGCTCTTCCTGCGGTAAATGTGATTGGATCAAGTTCTATAAATGGTGTTCTAGAAACAGCTGCTAAGTTAAAAGCACCAGTAATAATTCAGTTTTCAAATGGTGGCGCTATATTTAATGCTGGAAAAGGATTGTCTAACGAAAACCAAAAGGCTGCAATCGCTGGAGGTATTGCAGGTGCAAAACATGTTCATGCATTAGCCGAAGCATACGGTGCAACTGTAATTTTACATACTGACCACTGCGCAAAGAATTTATTGCCTTGGCTTGACGGATTATTAGATGCTAGCGAAAAACATTTTGCAGAAACAGGAAAACCGTTATATTCTTCTCATATGATTGATTTATCAGAAGAACCATTACACGAAAATATCGAAATTTGTGCAAAATATTTAGCTCGTATGAGCAAAATGGGAATGACACTTGAAATCGAATTAGGGATTACTGGTGGTGAAGAAGATGGAGTTGATAATTCTGATGTTGATAGTTCAAAATTATATACACAACCTTCAGAAGTATCTTATGCTTATGAAGAGTTATTAAAAGTAAGCCCAAGATTTACAATCGCAGCTTCTTTTGGAAACGTTCACGGTGTTTACAAACCAGGTAATGTAAAATTAACACCTGTTATCTTGAAAAATTCGCAAGATTATGTACAAAACAAATTCAAAACTGGTCACAATCCTGTAGATTTTGTTTTTCACGGAGGTTCAGGTTCTACTTTAGCAGAAATTAGAGAAGGTATCAGTTATGGTGTTATAAAAATGAATATTGATACTGATTTGCAGTTTGCTTACACAGAAGGAATTAGAGACTATATGGTCAATCATATTGATTATTTAAGAACACAAATTGGTAACCCAACTGGGGTTGATGCACCAAATAAAAAATATTACGACCCAAGAAGATGGATTCGTGAAGGAGAAGTTACTTTCATAAGTAGATTAGAAGCAGCATTCGCAGATTTAAATAATGTAAACACTTTATAAAAATTACAAATTACGAAAACTTCATAATTCATAATTTATAAATCATAATTTCAAACTATGGCTTGGTTTAAAAGAACAGAAAAAGGAATTACTACCGCAACAGAAGACAAAAAAGATGTCCCAAAAGGATTGTGGTATAAATCTCCAACAGGAAAAATTATTGATGCCGATGAACTTGAACGTAATCTTTGGGTAAGTCCTGAAGATGGTTTTCACGTAAGAATTGGTAGTGCAGAGTACTTTGAAATATTGTTTGACAATAACGAATTCAAAGAACTCGACAAAAATATGACTTCAAAAGATCCTTTGCATTTTGAAGATACCAAAAAATATGCTGATCGTTTGAAAGATGTGATGGCAAAAACCAATCTAAAAGATGCTGTAAGAACTGGTGTCGGAAAATCAAAAGGTAAAGATTTGGTGGTTTGCTGTATGGATTTTGCTTTTATTGGCGGATCTATGGGAGCAGTAGTTGGAGAAAAAATTGCTCGTGGTATTGATTATTCTATCAAAAACAGAGTGCCATTTGTCATGATTTCAAAATCTGGCGGTGCACGTATGATGGAAGCTGCTTATTCGTTGATGCAATTAGCAAAAACCTCAGCAAAATTGGCTCAACTAGCTGAAGCAAAAATCCCTTACATTTCATTATGTACTGACCCTACAACTGGCGGCACAACGGCTTCATATGCTATGCTTGGTGATGTTAATATTTCTGAACCTGGAGCATTGATAGGATTTGCAGGTCCAAGAGTTGTAAAAGACACAACAGGAAAAGATTTACCAGAAGGTTTTCAAACTGCAGAATTTGTTTTAGAACATGGGTTTCTAGATTTTATTACACCTCGAAAAGAACTCAAAGACAAAATCAATCTCTTTGTAGATTTGATTCAAAATAACGATATTAGATAAATTAAAAATCCCGTGAAATAGACTGAACCCAAAAGTTTAGACAAATTTATAATTAATTTTGATAATAATGAGTTCGATATTTTATCGGGCTCATTTTGTTT
>JAYTIV010000106.1:0-10300 GCA_043731625.1 Flavobacterium sp.
GAATCCGTTTTCGACATCTACTCCTATTTCTTTGGAAGGCAAATCGGCAATATGACCATAACTAGATTCTACTTGGTAGTCTGCGCCAAGAAATTTCTCAATGGTTTTTGCTTTTGCTGGTGACTCTACTATTACTAAATTCTTTGCCATTTGCTTTTTGTTTGTGGGGCAAAAGTAGAAGTTTTTTTTAGATTTTTAGTTTTTGATTTGAAATTTAGATAGTATCATCCTAAATTAATTGCAAAAAAACAAAGTTTAACTATTGATTAATAGCTAATTATAAAATTAAACAAGCACAAAACACAAATTCTATTTTAGCCCTGATTGAAGTGAAAATCCTTTTTTTATTGCCTCGTTTAAACTCGAGGCAATAAAAAAGATTGCAACGGAAAGCAGGAAAATGGATTTTTGATAAATCCCAAACCATTTGCTACTGATAGTCATCAGCACAAGTCCTTAATAAAAGAATGTTAAACATAATCTGCCATCTTGTCAGATATTCTAAATTAGTATTATCTTTGTTGCTCGAGAAACTCGAAGATTATTTTATGGAAAAAATTATTGAAGAAGAAAAACAAGGACAAAGTCTAGTTCTTGATACTAAAGTAGAAAATACGAAGAAACTTTATATAGAAAGTTATGGTTGTGCTATGAATTTTTCTGATAGCGAAATTGTGGCTTCCATTTTATCAAATAGTGGTTACAATACTACAAATATTCTCGAAGAAGCCGATTTGGTTTTAGTAAACACCTGTTCTATTCGTGATAAAGCTGAACAGACTATTAGAAAACGTTTGGAGAAATATAATGCTGTAAAAAGAATCAATCCAAAGATGAAAGTTGGGGTTTTGGGGTGTATGGCAGAACGTTTGAAAGAAAAGTTTCTAGATGAAGAGAAAATTGTAGATATGGTTGTTGGTCCAGATGCTTACAAGGATTTACCTAATTTACTTGCTGAAGTTGAAGAAGGTCGTGATGCTATAAATGTAATATTATCGAAAGAGGAAACCTACGGCGATATTTCGCCAGTGCGATTGATGAGCAATGGAATTACAGCTTTGGTTTCCATCACTCGTGGTTGTGATAATATGTGTACGTTTTGTGTAGTGCCTTTTACTCGTGGTCGTGAGCGTAGTCGTGAACCCCAAAGTATAATGAGTGAAATTCAGGATTTGTGGGATAAAGGTTTTAAGGAAATTACCCTTTTGGGTCAGAATGTTGATAGCTATCTTTGGTATGGTGGCGGATTGAAAAAAGATTTTGTGAATGCAAGTGAAATGCAAAAAGCAACTTCGGTAGATTTTGATAATTTACTAGAAATGGTTGCTGTTGGTTTTCCTAAAATGAGAATACGTTTTTCGACATCAAACCCACAAGATATGCACGAAAGTGTTTTGCATATTATAGCGAAATATCCAAATATTTGCAAACATATACACTTGCCAGTTCAATCTGGCAGTAACAGAATTCTTAAGGAAATGAATCGTTTGCACACTCGTGAAGAATATATGACATTGATTAATAAGATTAAAACCATAATTCCTGAAAGTTCTATTAGTCAAGATATGATTGCTGGTTTTCCGACAGAAACCGAAGAAGATCATCAAGATACTTTATCTTTAATGGAATATGTGAAATATAGTTTTGGTTATATGTACAGTTATTCTGAAAGACCTGGAACATTGGCTGGACGTAAAATGGATGATGATGTTCTTGAAGAAGTAAAAGCAAGACGATTGCAAGAAATTGTTGATTTACAACAAAAGCATGCTTGGCAAAGAAGTGAAGAATTTATTGGGAAAACCGTTGAAGTCTTGGTTGAAAAACTTTCAAAAAAATCAAAAGAAGAGTTCTCAGGTAGGAATTCACAAAGTATTACAGTTGTTTTCCCTAAAGAAAACTATAAAATTGGTGATTTTGTAAATGTAAAAATTGAGAGTTGCACCAGCGGAACTTTGAAAGGTGTTGCGGTTGGTTTGAGTGAAATGAATTAAAAAAACTGACCACGAATTACACTAATTTACACGAATTTTTTGAGTTTAAAATAAAAGGTAATATGAATAATTGGTGTAATTGGTGTACTGCGTGGTAAAAAATAATTTTATGGATTTATATAAAAAGGAGGAGTATTTTAAAATCATCGGAATCTGTATGGAAGTTCATCGTATTCTTGGTAGTGGACTTTTAGAGGTTGTATACAAAGATGCTTTGGAATATGAATTCAGAAAAAATAATATTCCTTTTGAAAGAGAAAAAGAGTTTGCGATTCAATATAAAGATGTAATACTCCCTCATAAATTCTATGCTGATTTTATAGTTTTTGATGAAATAATTTTAGAAATAAAAATTGTTAAAGAATTTTGTGATGAACATATTGCACAGACTTTAAACTATATAAATCTATCTTATAATAAATTAGGAATTATTGTAAATTTCAAAAATAAATCTTTACAACATAAAAGAATAATTGTTTAATTAAATTCGTGAGAATTCGTGTAATTCGTGGTGAAAATTATGGAAACAGTACAATCAATAAAACAACGATTTGAGATTATAGGAAACGATCCTAAACTCAATCGTGCAATCGAAAAAGCCATTCAGGTTGCTCCTACTGACATTTCGGTGTTGGTAGTTGGAGAAAGTGGCGTAGGAAAAGAAAGTATTCCTAAAATTATTCATTCGCTTTCACATCGCAAACACGGAAAGTATATTGCGGTAAACTGTGGCGCCATTCCCGAAGGAACAATAGATAGCGAACTATTCGGACACGAAAAAGGAGCATTTACTGGTGCAACAGGAACACGCGAAGGCTATTTTGAAGTTGCTGATGGAGGAACTATTTTTCTTGACGAGGTTGGCGAATTACCTTTGACAACTCAAGTCAGATTGCTTCGTGTATTAGAAAACGGAGAATTTATAAAAGTTGGTTCATCACAAGTTCAAAAAACAAATGTGCGTATTGTTGCGGCAACCAATGTCAATTTGTTTGATGCTATCAAAAAAGGGAAATTTCGTGAAGATTTATATTACAGATTGAGTACAGTTGATATTTTATTACCTCCATTACGAGACAGAAAAGATGATATTCATTTATTATTCAGAAAATTTGCCGCAGATTTTGCTCATAAATATAAAATGCCTCCTTTAAAGCTTGATGACAATGCTGTTCTAATTTTACAAAAATTTCGCTGGAGCGGAAATATTCGTCAATTGCGAAATGTAGCCGAACAAATTTCGGTTTTAGAAACCAATAGAGATATTTCTGCAGCAACTTTATCATCATACTTACCTCAAGAAGGTAGTAATTTACCATCTGTAATAGGGAAAAAATCGGATAGTGACTTTTCTACCGAAAGAGACATATTATACAAAGTTCTTTTTGATATGAAAAGCGATTTGAATGATTTGAAGAAACTGACTTTAGAATTAATGAAAAACGGTTCTGCAAAAGTTCAGGAAATCAACACCAATTTGATTCAAAAAATATACGGCTCTAAAGAATCTGAAAGTGAAATAGCATTTGAAGAAGAACCAAAAAACGCCGTTTTTACAAAAAATCAAGATGACCTTTTTGAAGATGAAGACGACCAAAATTATTTATTTGCAGAAACAGTTGAAGAAGAAGATTCTCTTAGATTAGATGATAAAGAAATAGAGTTGATAAAGAAATCATTAGAAAAAAATAAAGGCAAACGAAAAGCTGCTGCTGATGAACTTGGAATTTCAGAAAGAACTTTATATCGTAAAATAAAGCAATTTGATTTGTAAATACTATATTTGAAATCTTTTAATTAAAATGAAATACACACCTTATATATTAGCTTTACTTCTTATTTCTTTATTAAGTAGTTGCTCTGTTTATAATTTTACAGGAACAGGTAAAATAGATGCTAAAACTTTTCAAGTAAATTACTTTCAAAACAATGCACCATTAATCGAACCTGGAATCGAAAGGACTTTTACACAAGAATTGCAAAATCTGATTCAAAATCAAACTAATTTAAATTTGGTAAGTTCTGGTGGAGATTTATTATATGAAGGCGAAATTGTAGATTACAGAATTAGTCCAACAACAGCAACAGCGGACCAAAAAGCTGCTCAGAATAGACTCACTATTACTGTAAATGTGAGATTTAACAATAAAAATAAAGAATCTGATAATTTTGAAAAAAAATTCTCTTTCTTTTATAATTATAGTGGCGATTCTCAATTAGTAGGCTCACAACTAACAGAAGGGTTAAAAGAAATTTTTGAAAGAATAACACAAGACATTTTTAATGAATCTCTTGCAAAATGGTAATTTTTAAAGTTAATTTGTTCCTCTATAAAAACAACACTTCATTTTGAATGTAACTGAATATACTTCATTGATTAATAAACCGGATGCTATAAACGATATCCAAAGTATTAATTTGGAGAAAATTGTACAAGAATTTCCTTATTTTCAAAGTGCTAGAGCAATGTATTTGAAAGGATTATACAATCAAAATAGTTTCAAATACAATTATGCTTTAAAAATTACTGCTGCACATACAACAGATAGAAGTGTATTGTTTGAATTTATAACATCAGATACTTTTTCTACTATAAACAAAGGTTTATTTGAAGAAAAAGAGTCTAAATTACTTGAAATTCCAGTTAAAGAAAGTCAAACAATTACAATTGAAGATTCTAAAATAGAAATAAACAAAGAAACTTCTCTTGAATCGAAACCAAATACTGTTGAAGATTCTATCCTAACAACAATTACGAGCGCAAGTCCAGTTGAAGAAAATGAGACTATAGAAGAAATAATTGAAAATGTAGATGAAGAAATTCAAATTATCGAAACAAATCCAATAGAAAATATAACTTTAGAAGGTTTGTCTTCAGAAGAAATAGTTTCAGAAAAACTCGAATTAGGAAAACCTCTCGCTTTTTCAGATTCAGAAAAGCATTCTTTTCAAGAATGGTTGCAGTTATCTGCTTTAAAACCCATCGAAAGAGAAGAATCAAAACCAACAATAGATTTACCTTCTGAAGAACACTTCGAGAAGCAAAAAAAAAATGAGTTAATCGATAAATTTATCGAAACAAGTCCAAAAATACCTGCAGTAAAACACGACAATACAATTCCAAGTGTATTTTATGAGCCTAGTAAAGCTGATACATCTTCTTTAATGACAGAGACTTTGGCAAGAGTTTATTTGGAACAAAAAAAATATCAAAAAGCAATTCAAGCTTATCAAATATTAATTTTGAAATATCCAGAAAAAAGTAGTTTCTTTGCAGACCGAATTTTGGATATAAAAAATTTACAACAAAATAATAAATAACAATGAGCACATTTTCAATTTTTTTAGTTTTAATCACAATAGTTTGTTTTCTATTGATTATCGTAATTATGGTACAAAATCCTAAAGGTGGTGGTTTATCATCTTCATTAGGTGGATCTCAAATGATGGGTGGTGTACAAAAAACGACAGACTTTTTAGATAAAAGCACTTGGACATTAGGAACGATTCTAATTGCCTTAATATTATTATCTAGTTTAAGTTTCACTGGAACATTAAGTGATAACGATTCTAAAGTTATAGAAAAAATAGATCCTGCTGCAAAACCAGCAACTCCTGAAACTGCAAAACCAGAAGCAACAGCTACACCAACAAAAACTGCTGAACCAGCAACAAATAATACACCTGCTACAGCAACACCAGTAGAAGCAGAACCAGTAAAAAAATAAAAAAATATAAAAATAAAAAAAATGCCAGCTTGACAATGCTGGCATTTTTTTTAAGCAAAAATGTCAGTTTTGAGGTGTTGGCATAATTTATGAAAAACAGAAAACATCTAAATTAAATAATTCAAAAAAATATATCATTATGGCGTTAAACATTAAACCACTTTCAGATCGAGTTCTTATAGAACCTGTTGCAGCTGAAACTAAAACTGCATCTGGGATTTTTATTCCTGACACAGCAAAAGAAAAACCTCAAAAAGGAACTGTAGTTGCTGTTGGAAACGGAAAAAAAGATTACACAATGACAGTAAAAGTTGGCGATTCTGTTTTATACGGAAAATATGCTGGAACTGAATTAAAATTAGACGGGAAAGATTATTTAATAATGCGCGAAGAAGATATTCTTGCTATTATTTAATATGAATTAATTCGAAAGAAAAACAGTAAGACAAATAAAAGTTAAAGAAAATGGCAAAAGATATAAAATTTGATATTGAAGCACGTGACGGATTAAAACGTGGAGTTGATGCATTAGCAAATGCAGTAAAAGTTACGTTAGGACCAAAAGGTCGTAATGTAATCATCGGCAAATCATTTGGTGGACCTACTGTTACCAAAGATGGTGTTACTGTTGCAAAAGAAATAGAATTAAAAGATCCATTAGAAAATATGGGTGCTCAAATGGTAAAAGAAGTGGCTTCTAAAACCAATGATTTAGCTGGTGATGGTACAACAACAGCAACCGTTTTAGCACAAGCAATAGTAAAAGAAGGATTGAAAAACGTGGCTGCTGGAGCAAATCCTATGGACTTGAAACGTGGTATTGATAAAGCAGTAGAAGCTATAGTGGCTGATCTTGCAAAACAAGCAAAAGTTGTCGGAAGTGATTCTGATAAAATCAAACAAATTGCTTCTATTTCTGCAAATAATGATGACGTTATTGGAGAATTGATTGCTAATGCTTTCGCAAAAGTAGGGAAAGAAGGTGTTATCACAGTTGAAGAAGCAAAAGGAACTGATACTTACGTAGATGTAGTAGAAGGTATGCAATTTGATAGAGGATACCTTTCTCCGTATTTTGTTACAAATCCTGAAAAAATGGAAGCAGAATTAGAAAATCCTTATATTCTTTTATATGACAAAAAAGTTTCGTCTTTAAAAGAATTATTACCCGTTCTTGAGCCAGTAGCACAATCAGGAAAACCACTTTTAATTATTGCTGAAGATGTTGATGGTGAAGCATTATCAACATTAGTGGTAAACAAATTGCGTGGTGCATTGAAAATCGCTGCAGTAAAAGCACCTGGTTTTGGTGACCGAAGAAAAGCAATGCTTGAAGATATTGCAATATTAACTGGTGGGACTGTAATCTCTGAAGAAAGAGGATATACGCTAGAAAATACAACAATCGAAATGTTGGGCACTGCAAAAAGAGTAACAATTGACAAAGACAACACAACAATAGTAAGTGGTGCTGGCGAAGCAGATATGATTAAAAATCGTGTTAATCAAATCAAAGGTCAAATGGAAGCATCAACTTCTGACTATGATAAAGAAAAATTGCAGGAACGTTTGGCTAAATTAGCTGGTGGAGTTGCTGTACTTTATGTTGGTGCTGCTTCAGAAGTAGAAATGAAAGAGAAAAAAGACCGTGTTGACGACGCTTTACATGCCACTCGTGCTGCTGTTGAAGAAGGAATTGTTGCTGGTGGTGGAGTTGCTTTATTGAGAGCAAAATCTGTATTAACAACTTTGAAAGCAGATAATGCTGATGAAGCTACAGGAATACAAATAGTTTCTCGTGCAGTTGAGTCTCCATTGAGAACAATTGTTGAAAATGCTGGTCTAGAAGGTTCTGTTGTTGTAGCAAAAGTAGCCGAAGGAAAAGGTGATTTTGGATATAATGCCAAAACAGATGAATATGTAGATATGCTAAAAGCAGGAATTATAGATCCTAAAAAAGTAACACGTGTAGCATTAGAAAATGCTGCTTCAGTAGCAGGAATGATACTTACTACCGAATGTGCTTTAGTAGAAATTAAAGAAGAAAACGCTGGCGGCGGAATGCCAATGGGTGGCGGAATGCCAGGAATGATGTAATGTTTTTTAAATTTATTCATAAAAAAATCCGTTTTGAAAAATTCAAAACGGATTTTTTTTGTTCCAATTACCTATTCAGTTTCCTTTGGAGATTTTTTTAAAACCTTAATTAAAACCGGAAGGGTTGAAATTAATATTATTCCAATAATAATAACTTCAATATGTTCTTTTAAATCAATATTGAATTTTTCTAAAAACAATCCGTACAAATAATGTCCAGAAAACACCAATAGAAAAGACCATACGAAGGAACTCAAGATATTATAGAACATAAACTTCTTTTTATCCATAGTCACAATTCCTGCAACTATTGGCGCAAAGGTTCTAAATATTGGTAAAAAACGAGCAAATATGATGGCTTTCCCTCCATATCGTTCAAAAAATTCTTGTGATTGAAATAAATATTTTTTCTTGAACCAAAAAGTATCTTCTTTTTTGAATAAATAATATCCGCTTTTTGACCCAAACCAATAGCCCACCATATTTCCTAAAATACCTGATATACCAATAAGAATTGATAATAAAACCACATTAATAAAATCACTATCTATATAAACAAAATTCTGAATTAAATCGCGACTATATATTCCTGAAAGAAAAAGCAAACTATCTCCAGGCAGAAAAAATCCTGCAAACAAGCCTGTTTCGGCAAAAACAATAAACAATACTATATAAAGACCAAGTTGTATACCTCCAATTTTCAATGTGATATAAAACTCAGGATTGAGTAATTGCATCCAGTCAAAATCATTCATAAAAAAAATAGATTAAAAAATTTTTAGATTACAAAGCCATTTTGCGCTTTTATCTAGGGTGTGAAAATAACCATTATTTTTGAAGAAATAAAGTTTCAAAATGCTTTTAATATATAAATAACATTAATGCTTCAGTTAACTACTTTCTTTCATACAAGCAACAGCTATGTAGTTTTTCATAATCTTCATTTGTTGCTTTTATTTCATCAGTGTCGTGACCTACTTTTGCAATTGCCTTTTTTACATCCAAAACCGAACATTTTTCTTCATTTATAATTACACTTAGTTGATGGGATTCGATATCCCAATTAGCAGATTTCACTCCATTTACAGAGTATGCTGCTTTTTGAATTCGTTTTTGACATTGCTCACAATTGCCATTGACTTCAAAAGTATAATTGGCATTTTTATTTTTTTTGTCTTGTGCTTGAGTTGAAAATGCTACAAAAAGCAGCATTATTCCTAATAGTATATTTTTCATTTTATTATTTTTAAATTAATATTAAAATTGATTTTTGAGTTAGATGATTACTTTATTTTAAAACGCAAACCAGCATAATACATTTGTCCAAAAACTGGCGCATATACTATTGAAGTATCAAAAGTTGCACCAAAAGGGTTTTTATTTCCTAAGATTGCTTTTTCTTGACGGTAATTACCTATATTTTCTCCGCCAAGATACATTTCAAAAACACTCGAAAAAGTCCTTGTGATTTGAGCATTCATAATAGCAAATGAAGGTGAATATTCAGGCAGTCTATCTTCTATAGGGTTTGTATTAGTATTTGGTAATTGTTGTTTTCCTAACCAATTGAAGGTATAATCAAATTTCCATTGTTGTCCTTTTTCTTTAATATGTGTTTCGAATTCTAGATTTCCAAAAAAACGATGTTTTGCCTGCAAAGGTCTCTGATAACTTCCTGACAAATAATCAGTTGAAATATCATAATATTTGTAAGCTGTCCTTAAATTCAAATGTTTGATGATTTCAAGATTAAAATCAATTTGCAAGCTATTGGCAAATGATTTTCCTTTCAAATCATAAAACAAAACTTGTTGTGGTGAGTTCATAAGATCAACAACCGCTTGGTTTTGAAAATCGGTTTTGTAAAAATCAACCGTAACATCAGCACTTTTCCCTAATATAATAAAATTCTGAGTAAAACTCATTCCGTAATTCCATGCAATTTCTGGGTTTAATCCATAAATTTTACCAGAATCGTTTTCTATAGAAAAAATTCTTGATGAGGCAAAAAGATTTTGGTTTTCGGCAAAAATATTAGCTGCTCTTTTTCCTCTTCCTGCAGAGAATTTAAGAACTCCTTTTTTCCACGAGTTGTATTTTAAATGCAATCTTGGTGTAAGAAAAAATCCTAACCTGTTGTGATAATCTACTCTTGCACCAAGAATATAACTTAGTTTTTCATTATTATCAAAAGTATATTCGAAGAAAGCACCTAATGAGTTATCAATTCTACTCACATCAGAAAGGTTTACAAATTCTGAATAATTATCATAAGTAAAATTCATTCCTGTAGCAAACTTATTCATCGTATTATTAATAATTGAATTGAATATTAAATTCGAATAATAACTTTGTTGCTTTATATCATATTGATTCAATCCGAAATACGATTGCTGATCATGACTACTAAATGCATTTTGAAATCCAATACTTTGAAACGGCATATCTTTGAAAACATATCCGATTTTTGATGTAAAATCT
>JAYTIV010000107.1:0-1596 GCA_043731625.1 Flavobacterium sp.
GATTTTCAGGATTATATTAGAAACAAACACATTTGCGAAAATTATGCAAATGTGTTTGTTTCTTTTGCTAATAATTGCAAAGTTTCAATTGCTATTTTATAAGTTAAACCAATTGAAGCACTTGTTTGTACAAGTTTATTCTTAACAAAGCTCGGTAATGAATTTAAAGACTTATCGTCATCAATTATAATAAAATCTGGTACATCTAAACTTACGTTTACCCATTTCATTATTTCATCTTTCCTACTTAAAAAATTGACATTTTCAGGCAAACTATAGATGTTTTTTACATTAATTCCTCGTAAATTAAATATATTTTTCCATTCTTGGATGGTATATTTTGATTTATGAGATGTAGTCAATAAAATATCAGCACTTGTTTCAGAAATAATTTTCTGAAGTGCACTTGTAGCATCGCTACTAAAAGCAAAAAAGCCATCATTTAAAAATTCAGGTCTTTTCCAAGATTTAGCAGGAACCATTACTCCATCTATGTCTAATAATATTAACATGATACAAATATAAAAATTATTTTGTTATTTCAATCATTTTTTCTAATGGAATATTATTATATTCAGCATCTAACTCATTTAGGTATTGTATTTTATCGATTGTATCCCATTCTTCATTTACAAATTTCACTGCATTCCAAGAATATTCTATAGTTGCTGATGATTTTGGATAATTCATGTTTCCTATTTCGATTTTTGCTAATTTAGAACTAATATATCTATGATGTCCATCTATAATAAAATTTCCATTTACTTTGATAAGTTCAAATTTTATACCATTTTTCATTTTCCTATAAATCCTATTAATTACACATAATGACAATTTGTTGTGAGTTGAAATAAATTCAAATTCATTTTCTAATATCATTTTTTTAATTGTTTCTTCTGTAATTTCAATCATTATCAATTCTATATTTGGTATTAATTTTTTTGCAAAATGACAGTTAATGTTCCACCGCTTCTGGTCAGTTGCAAACTTCGGAACGAATTATTTTGTGTTAAAGATAAAAATTCTTGCGAAACGGCTGATCAACTAAACCTACGGTAGCTGTGATAACGAAAATTTTAACTATACAAATATAATCAAATATACCAAATATGACACCATAAAAAGAGGTACAATAACGGCTGCGAAATACCCACAAAACTTTACAATAACACCAGAGCGTGATAAAATTGCCGGTTCCTTTCAACCGGAGTTTACCTTATGGACTATATTTTTTTTGGTATTTGATGATTGCAGTTTATTGTTGGCTTTTCAAGTCCGAGGAATGGCTGGCTGTTAGCGAATGTGCCATTATGCAGTTAAACTTAATTTCAAATGTCCGCCTAAACCTTGTCTTATTATTCTCATTAGTGTAGAAAGTCGAATATCACTAACATTATTCTCTATTTTTGAAATATAAGTTTTAGTAGTTCCGCATTTTAACGCTAATTGTTCTTGTGTCATTCCACGTTCTTTTCGCATTTCCTGTAACATTACACCAAGTTCAAAAGTTTCATATTCTTCTTCATATTTTTCACGAGTTTCAGTTCCACTTTTTCCGTATTGTACATCTAAATGTTCTGCAAATGATGTAATTTT
>JAYTIV010000108.1:0-1586 GCA_043731625.1 Flavobacterium sp.
TTTTTTTATGCAATAACCTTAACTTTTAGTCCTGATGGAAATGAAAATCCTATACAATTGCGTCAGAAATTGTATAGATTGTAATGTACAGCAGGAAAATGGATTATAGAAATGCCCAAACCATTGGCTACTAATAATCATCAGCACAAGTTCAAAATAATTATGATAATTGTAAATGAAATTAGAATTAAAAGTTGTAATTTTGCACACTTTCTAAAAAAGAAAAATATTTTAAATATATGAGAACCAAATCGTTAAAGAAAAACAAAATCAATGTTATTACACTTGGATGTTCTAAAAATGTGTACGATAGCGAAGTACTGATGGGACAATTGCGTGCTAGCGGAAAAGACGTTGTGCACGAAGAAGAAGGAAACATTGTGGTTATAAATACGTGTGGTTTTATTGATAATGCAAAGGCAGAATCGGTAAATATGATTTTGGAATATGCTGATAAAAAAGAACGTGGAATTGTTGATAAAGTATTTGTAACCGGATGTTTAAGTGAACGTTACAGACCAGATTTAGAAAAAGAAATTCCAAATGTAGACCAATATTTTGGTACTACAGAATTGCCTGCATTATTGAAAGCACTTGGTGCCGATTATAAACACGAATTGCTTGGCGAACGATTAACAACAACGCCTAAAAATTATGCTTATCTAAAAATTGCCGAAGGTTGTGATAGACCTTGTAGTTTTTGTGCCATACCTTTAATGAGAGGAAAACACGTTTCGCAAACCATTGAAAAACTGGTTAAAGAAGCAGAAGGTTTAGCTAAAAATGGTGTAAAAGAATTGATATTAATTGCTCAAGATTTAACTTATTATGGTCTTGATATTTATAAAAAACGTAATCTTGGCGAACTTTTAGAAAATCTTGTTAAGATTGAAGGTATTGAATGGATTCGTTTGCATTATGCTTTTCCTAGTGGTTTCCCAATGGATGTTCTAGAAATTATGAAACGTGAACCAAAGATTTGTAATTACATTGATATTCCGTTGCAGCATATTTCTGACTCTATTTTAAAATCGATGCGAAGAGGAACAACTCGTGAAAAAACTACTAATTTATTAAAAGAGTTTCGTGCAGCTGTTCCTGGAATGGCAATTAGAACAACACTTATTGTAGGTTATCCTGGAGAAACAGAGGAAGATTTTAATATACTTAAAGATTTTGTTCAAGAAATGAAATTTGACAGAATGGGATGTTTTGCTTATTCTCACGAAGAAAATACACACGCTTATTTACTAGAAGATGATGTTCCAGATGAAGTAAAAAAAGCTAGAGCCGAAGAGATAATGGAATTACAATCGCAAATTTCTTGGGATTTAAATCAAGAAAAAGTTGGTCAAACTTTTAAATGTATTATAGACAGAAAAGAAGGTGGACACTTTGTGGGAAGAACAGAATTTGACAGTCCAGATGTAGATAACGAAGTTTTAATTGATGCTACAAAACACTATGTAAAAACTGGCGAATTTGTAAATATTAAAATAATTGAAGCTACAGAATTTGATTTATATGGCGAACCAGCAGTATAATAAAAACTTAAATTAAAATATAAAAAAAACTCTAAATCAATT
>JAYTIV010000109.1:0-10130 GCA_043731625.1 Flavobacterium sp.
ATTATTTTACCTAACAAACCTTGAGATTTCATTGCATGAATTCCATCAATAAAATGATATTCGGTAAACATTTTAATAAAAATAAAGCTTCCAATAATAGTAGTTATAAAACTAATTAATACTCCTATTAACAGATCAATTGCAATTTTATTTTTTGTCATAATTTTTATTTTTATAAATCCCAAGTATTAAGATGCTGAATCAAATGGTGTGCTGTTAAATCAAATTGAACTGGTACAACAGAAATATATCCATTTTCTAATGCCCATTCATCGGTATCTTCTCCTTTGTCTTGATTGACAAATTCGCCAGTAAGCCAGTAATAATTTTTACCAAAAGGAGTTTGTCTTTTGTCAAATTTTTCTTCCCACATAGCTTTTGCCTGACGACAAATTTTAATGCCTTTGATTTCATTTTCTTTTAATTTCGGAAAATTAACATTCAAAACAACACCTTCTTGCAAGCCTTTTGTAAGAGTTTCTTCTACAATTTTTTTAACAAATGATTTCACAGGTTCAAAATCTGCATTCCAGTCATAATCTAATAACGAAAACCCAATTGCGGGAATTCCTTCTATCCCAGCTTCAACAGCAGCACTCATAGTTCCTGAGTAAATCACGTTAATCGAAGAATTAGATCCGTGGTTTATTCCTGAGACACACAAATCTGGTTTTCTTTTTAGGATTTCATTTACTGCCAATTTTACACAATCTACAGGAGTGCCAGAACAAGTATATTCGGTTATTGTTGCATTTTCGGCAGAGACTTTATTCAAAAACAATGTGCTGTTTATGGTTATTGCGTGTCCCATTGCACTTTGAGGCTTATCTGGCGCTACAACAATTACGTCGCCAATTTCTGCCATTACAGCAATCAAAGCACGAATTCCGGGTGCTGTTATCCCATCATCATTTGTAACAAGTATTAAAGGTTTCTTCATTTTGTAAATATTATTGCAAAAATAAACATTTTTAGCAGGAAGTTACTAAATTAGCATCTTTAACAAAAGATTAGCCAATCAAATAAATCTTGGCACAATTTTTTATATACTTTTGATTAAAAATTAATGAATCTCATAATCTCATATATGAAAAGGAATTATAAAATAGTATTAATTATACTTGCACTATCCATAGGTCTTTGGAGTTTTGTACCAAGGCAAAAAAGTGATCCTGAAAAGGATAAAATGTTACTTGAATTATTAGTTTTTGTCATTGAACGAGGTCATTATGATCCATCAATTATAGATGATAAATTTTCAGCAGGCGTTTATAAAGATTATATTGAAGCTTTAGATCCTTCTAAAAGATTTTTTCTTCAATCTGATATTGATGAATTTGCTAAATTTCAAACACTATTAGATGATCAAATTAAAAATAAAGATTTGTCTTTTTTTAATTTAACTTATGAACGATTAATCAAAAGAATTGATGAAAGTAAACTTTTCTATAAAGAAATTTTAGACAAACCATTTGATTATTCTGTAGTAGAAGACTTTAATACAGATTATGAAAAATTGCCATACGCTCAATCTGCTTCAGATTTAAAAGAAAAATGGCGTAAACAAATTAAACTATCTACCCTTTCTGCATTGACAGATAAATTAAAAATGCAAGAGGATTTAAAAAATGGAGTTGTAGACCCTAAAAAACCAGTTTCTGATAAAAAACCAGCAGTACAAGCAGAAGTTGCAACAAAAACCTATACTGAGTTAGAAAAAGAAACTAGAGAAAGTTCATTGAAGTCATTGAATGATTATTTTGATTTTATCAATGATTTAGATCAAAACGATTGGTTTTCTGTATATGTAAATGCGATTGCAACTCGTTTTGACCCACATACTAATTATTTTGCTCCTGACGAAAAAGAACGCTTTGATGTGAGTATGAGCGGAAAATTAGAAGGAATAGGAGCAAGGCTTCAAAAGAAAAATGATTATACTGAAATTACAGAATTAATCACCGGTGGTCCTGCTTGGAGACAAAAAGAATTAGAAACAGGAGATATTATTCTTAAAGTTGCACAAGGAAGTCTTGAACCAATTGATGTAGTTGGTATGCATCTTGATGAAGTTGTTAAGAAAATAAAAGGGCCTAAAGGTTCCGAAGTAAGATTGACAGTAAAAAAAGTAGATGGCACAATAAAAGTAATTGCCATTACTAGAGATATTGTTGAGATTGAAGAAACCTATGCAAAATCAAGTATTGTTGAGAAAAACGGATTGAAATACGGAATTATTTATTTGCCAAAATTCTACATTGATTTTGAAAATAATGATAGTCGTGATGCAGGAAAAGATGTTGCTATAGAAGTTGAACGATTGAAACAAGCTGGTGTTAGCGGAATTATTATGGATGTTCGCGACAATGGTGGTGGTTCACTAAAAACAGTAGTAGATATTGCTGGACTTTTTATAGAAGAAGGTCCAATAGTTCAAATTAAATCTGCTGGTAGAAATAAAGAAGTGTTGTATGATAAAGATAAAAACATAAAATGGGATGGTCCATTAGTAATTATGCAAAATAGCTTTTCTGCATCAGCATCAGAAATTTTGGCAGCTGCTATACAAGATTATAGAAGAGGTGTTGTCATTGGTAGTAAACAATCCTATGGTAAAGGTACAGTTCAAAATGTAATTGATTTGAATCAATTTGTTCGTGGAGGTACAACAGGAGATTTGGGTGCTTTAAAAACAACAACTCAAAAATTTTATAGAATTAATGGTGGTTCTACACAACTTGAAGGAGTAAGTAGTGATGTGGCAATTCCGGATCGTTATGCTTATCTAAAAATGGGTGAACGAGACATTGATAATGCTATGCCTTTTGATAAAATTGATCCAGCAGAATTTAAATTTTGGGATAAACAAAATAATTTTGATGCTGCAATAGATAACAGCAAAAAACGTATTGCAGAAAACCCGAAATTTAAATTAATTGATGAAAATGCAAAATGGATTGACGATAGAAATAAAGAAAGCGTTTTTAGCCTAAATATCGATCAATTTAAGAAAGAACAAGCGGCAATCGAACAAACTGCAAAAAAATATAAATCGATTGCTGATTATCAAAATTCATTAAAATTTAGTTCCTTGCAAAATGAAGTTGAAGCAATGAAAACGGACACAAATCTAAAAGAGAAAAGAGAAGTTTGGCACGAAAGTTTATCAAAAGATATTTATGTAGAAGAAGCAATTAATATTCTTGATGACTTACAACCCAAAGTAGAAGCCAAAAAAAACTTGGTAAATAAAATTAAAAAAGATAAAATAGTAAAATCTTAATTTTTTTTAGTTCAATAATATAAAAAGCTCCTGAATTTATTTTCAGGAGCTTTTTTTTATTCTAATAAAAATAGATTTTATCTTAATTTATTTAATTTCTTTTCATTTTTCACAATATCTTCCTCAAGTTCTTTAATCTTGATTTGCAACTTACTTATCTTGATATTTTCTTTTTCTATTTCTATAGGAGTTAGTTTTCCTTTAGCTTTTTTCTCTATAAATTTTGATGTGATTTTTGATAATTCTTTTTGAGAATTAGATAGTTTTTCTTTGTTTTTGAGTAAGGTTTTTTCTGCTGAAGCAATTTTATTTTGTTTGTTTTCAAATTGTTTTTGCTCTTTTTGAAACTGTTTTTGTTCTTTCTCAGCTTTCTCAGCTTCTTTAAGGGCTTTTTTTTCGGCACTCAATTTATCTTCAATAGTTTTTTTTGCCCCTAAATCTGTTTTTTGTTGTTCTAAGTTTATAATAGTAGCTTTATTGATACTGTCATTTTTAATCTCTTGTCCATAATATATTTGCGAAACTGCAAATAGAATGATTGTTAGAAAAAATTTTGAATTCATAATTTTAATTTTTTGAGCTTTATCGCTTGTAGTTTATATCTTTACAAAATTAGTAAATATGTAATCACTTGTTGTATCATTCATGAAAAATAATAAACTGCTACTTTCATTAGTCCTAATCGTTGCTATTATTTTAGTTTATTTTTACAATAAAAAAAATGATGTTAATACTATTGTTGTAAGTGAAGCTATAAATGAAACACCTTTAATATCAAAAGCAAATTCAGCAAATTTTGATTTTTTACCAACTTCTACTTCAAATCAAATTGTTCAGCACGATTATTATACACTTTCGTATAAAGAAGAATATGAAGAAGCAGAATGGGTTGCCTATTATTTAAAACCTAACTATACAAGAAATCATTTCGATAGACCTTTTTTTATTGAAGATTCTAAAGTAAAAACACAATCTGCAGATTGGAGAAATTATAAAAATTCTGGATACGATAAAGGACATTTATGCCCTGCAGGAGATATGGCTTTTTCTAAAAATGCTTATGACGACACCTTTTTCACTTCAAATATATCGCCACAATTGCATCATTTTAATGATGGTGTTTGGAATAGATTAGAGCAAAAAGTTCGCTATTGGTCATCAAAATATAACGGAATATATGTAGTAACTGGTGGTGTATTAACTCAAAACCTTAAAACTATTGGTAAAGAAAAGGTTGCTGTACCTAACTATTTTTATAAAGTATTACTTAATATTTCTAATGGAAAATCAAAAATGTTAGCTTTCTTAGTTCCTCATCAAGAAAGTGAAGAACCTTTATATGAATTTGTTGTTTCTGTAGATAAAGTTGAACAAATGACAGGTGTTGATTTTTTCCCAAAACTTGATGATGGTATAGAAAATCAATTAGAAAAAAGTAGCGATTATAAAGGATGGAGTTTTTAGATTAAATAAAAACTTACCATTCATTTACTTTATTGGCATCCATTTTAAGAAAAATAAATAACAATATTGTAAAACCCCATAAACCAGAACCACCATATGAAAAGAATGGTAATGGAATACCTATTGTTGGAAAAACACCTGCAACCATAGCAATATTCACAAAGAAATGAATAAACAGTATTGATGCAACACAATAGCCATAGACTCGACTAAATTTTGTTTTTTGTCTTTCTGCAAGATATATTACTCTAAATATTAATGCAACAAATAAAGCAATAACTACTAAGGAACCAAAAAAACCCCATTCTTCTCCAACAGTTGTAAAAATATAATCGGTATGTTGTTCTGGTACAAAACCTCCTTTGGTTTGTGTTCCTTCAAGAAAACCTTTGCCAAACCAACCACCAGATCCTATTGCTATTTCTGATTGATTGGTATTGTATCCAATACCTTTCATATCAACTTCTTTTCCTAATAATATATTGAAACGATCTCGATGATGCTGTTTGAAAATATTGTCAAAAACATAATCTACAGAAAATACAAACCCTGAAACAAGTACTAATACTATTGCACTGGCCAAAATATTTCGGTCAACCAATCTACTTCTAAAATGTACTAAACATATAATTGCAAATGCTATTAATATTACAACCCATGGTTCAAAAACAAGACTTAATACAAATAATATTATTGCAATAAATCCTGTCCATAAATACCAAGAAGGTAAACCTTCACGATACAACACAAAAATAAACATAGTGTAAATTAAGGCGCTTCCGGGATCGTGAGGTACAATTAATAATATAGGCAAAAAGATTATTCCTAATGCTTGAATTTGTCTGTTGACATCTTTTAAATTAACTTGAACATCACTCAAATATTTTGCTAAAGCTAGTGCAGTTGCTGCTTTGGCAAATTCTGATGGTTGTAAACCAAAGGAACCAAAGGAATACCAATTGGCTTGTCCTTTGACGGTTTTTCCAAACACAAAAAGACCTGCAAGTGAAAGTAAAGCTATCCCAAATATTATTGTTGAATATTTTTCATAAAACTTACCATCAACAGCCATTATTATATAAATTAACGGAATGGTTAAACTTATACTTAATAACTGCTTGCCATAAAATTGAGATAAATCAAAAATATAATTATCATCAGATAAAGAAAGAGATGATGAATATATATTCAACCAACCCATTACCACTAATGTGATATAGATAATAACACTTATCCAGTCTAGATTGTTTGTTATACTTTGATTTTTCATCTTATGGTTTAATTTTCTTGAATACTATCTGCTTCAACTTTCTTTTCTGGAATTACTTCAACAGGTTTTTTTAATAATAAAGTATCTGTTTCTTTTTTACCAGTATATTTTGCATACTCACCTTTTAAACTTCCTTCAAGCATTTTCTTTTCAAGGTCAACACGCGTAATTTTCTTTTTAATATATTTTTCAATCATTAAACTAGTAATTGGTCCAGCCCAACGTGCACCCCAATAGCCATTTTCTACTAGAACTGCTATAGCAATTTTTGGATTTACTCTTGGAGCAAAGGCAACAAATATAGAGTGATCTTGAAGTTTTACTCGTTTGCCATTTATTTTTGCAAAATTCTCAGCAGTACCAGTTTTTCCGCAAATTTCAATACCTTCAACCTGAAGGGCTTGTGCAGTTCCTATATTATATACATCAAATAAACCATCTATCATAGGTTGGAAATATTTTCTATTGATTGTTGTATAATGTTTGGTTCTATATTTTTTATCAATTACTTCGCCTTCAATTTTTTTAATGATGTGAGGCGTGTAATAAAAACCGTGATTAGAAACGGCAGCCATCATATTTGCCAATTGTATAGGTGTCATTAAAACTTCTCCTTGACCAATTGCGTTTGATACAATAGCAGTACTTCTCCAGCCACCATTGGGATAAATTCGTTTGTATGTTTTGGAAGTTGGTGCTTTTCCTTTTTTACCTGTTGGTAAATCATATCCCATAAATTGTCCTAATCCAAAACTCTTCAAGTGGTTACTCCAAATATCGACACCATCAGCTGGTTTTACATATTTGTTGATTGTTTTCATATAAACTGTTCCGAAATAAGCATTACAAGATTCGTAAATGCCTCGATGCAATTTCTGTGCTCCACCATGACAGTGGCATTTCATAAATCGTCCTCTAGCATAACTAAAACCATGTCTGCAATAAACGGTTGTTTCTTCATCAATAACTCCTTCTTGAAGTGCTATCAATCCAGTTAGAATTTTAAAAGGAGAACCTGGTGGATATTCTGCTAGTAAACCTCTATCGTATAATGGTTTTGCGATAGAATCTCTATAAAGCATAGTATAGTTTTTAGATCTTTGTCTGCCAACCAATATTGCTGGATCGTATGATGGCGCAGTAACCAATGCTAGAATCTCACCAGTACTAGGTTCAATTGCAACTATACCACCACGTTTATTAATCATTAATTCTTCTCCATATTTCTGAAGCTCAGCATCAATGCTCAAATGTATATCTTCACCTTGAACTGCAATAGTATCGAATTCTCCATTTTTGTAAGATCCAATTTCTCTATTGTATTTGTCTTTTTGAATATATTTTACACCTTTGATACCTCTCAAAGTAGTTTCGTAACTTTCCTCTACACCTTGTTTTCCTAATAAATCACCACTGTTATAGTAAGGATTTTTTTTGATTATATTTTCGCTTACTTGAGTGATAAAACCAAAAACATTAGCGCCATAGTTAACTTGATAATCACGAAGAGACCTTTTCTGAATATAAAATCCAGGAAATTTTCTGATTTTTTCCTGAAAAGCTGCAAATTCTAATTTATTTAATTGAGGTAAAAAAACCGAAGGTAATCTGGGGCTGTAAACTTTGGCTTTAGTTAAAATTTTATTGTAATTATCTTGTGAAATATTCAACAGTAAACAAAATTCTGCAACATCTATATTTTTAATTTCTCTTGGAATAACCATAATATCATACGATGGTTGATTAGCAACTAAAAGTTGTCCGTTTCTATCATAAATATATCCACGTTCAGGATAGTCGTACTGAATTTTGATAGCATTATTATCTGATTTTAATTTGAATGAATCATTAACCACTTGCAAGTAAAAAAGGCGCATTATTATTAAAATAGTTGCAATGATTATTACGGTAGGCAATAATACTTTTCTCATCGTTTATTTGGCTTAATAATATAAATAATGATGATACAAATCAGAATAGTAAAGATGGTACTTAGAATTGTTTTTAGTAAAATTTCCCAAAGGAAGTTTAGTCTAAAAACTTCTAATAAAAATAAGGTGAAATGATGAATGACAACCGCAATTAAAATAAATGAAAACCGTTCTGGTGTAAGTACATCATTTAGCCGAATTGTTTGGTATTCATAACTCAAACCAAAAGCAAATTTAAAAATAAAAGGTCTGTAATAGGCCAATATCAAACAAGAAGCTGCGTGAACTCCGCCAGAATTACAAAACATATCCATAATAATTCCAAGAAAGAAACTTGCTACTAATAGTCCTGTTTTATTCCCATTTACTGGATATAAAATAATAAACAAAATGTAAGGATATGGGTTGATATACCCCAAAAAATTCATATTATTAAAAATAAGAATCTGTACCGCAAGAAGCAGAATAAAACGAGCAATATTATATAATAAAGTACTATTCATCTTCTTTCTTCTCTAAATTTATTATTTCCTCACGGTCTTTACTTTTTATGATATAAACGTGGCCTAAATTGGTCATATCATTAAAAAGTTTAACATTCAATGTATAGTAATTGGTCTTGTTATCAATATAAATTTTATCAATAGTACCAATGCCAATGTTTTCAGGAAAAATTACTGATTGTCCTCCAGTTACAATAGTATCTCCTTTTCTTACAGATGCTAGTCTCGGAACGTCTATTAACTGGACAAAACCAGTACTTTTTCCATCCCATATTAATGAACCGAAATGATTGGATTTTTTTATTTTGGCATTGATTAGTGATTTTACATTCAAAATACTAATGACTGTTGCGTAATTTTTTGAAGATTTATCAATAATACCAATAATTCCAGCGCTGTTGATTACTCCCATGTCAGATTTTACTCCAGCGGCAGAACCACTATTGATAGTTAAGTAGTTTTCATATACGTTGTATGAATTATGAATCACTTTAGACACTATAATGTTGACTTTGCTTACTCCATTAATAGAATCTATTTTAGGAATAGCAGTAGTATCTTTTGAGTTAAAAATCAAACTTTTTAAACGAGCATTTTCTAATGCTAATTCGTCATTTTGAGTTTTTAAATTAAAATATTCGTGAATAGAATTGATACGTTCGTATACGCCACCACTCAAGAAATTGGCAGAACTTATCACTTTACTTCTATGATAGGAATGTGATTGAATAGTAAGTACAAACGAAACAACCAAAAGCAGCAAAAACAGCAAACGATGGCTGTTTTTAAATATAAAATTAAATATTTGCTGCATTTTTTAAAGTATAAAACGTAAATCTATTTTGTTATAAAAAAACGTAAATCTATCGTTACCAATAATTGATTACTGATTGTTATTTTATAAGGATGCTTCTGAATTTCGGGATGTTTTTTAATGCCATTCCTGTACCACGAACTACTGCTCTTAATGGGTCTTCGGCTATATAAACTGGCAAGTCTGTTTTTTGAGAAATACGTTTGTCTAATCCTCTCAACATTGATCCTCCACCAGCTAAATAAATTCCGGTGTTATAGATGTCTGCTGCTAATTCAGGTGGTGTTTGAGATAAAGTTTCCATAACGGCATCTTCAATTCTCTGAATAGATTTGTCTAATGCTTTTGCTATTTCTCTATAAGAAACTTCTACTTGCTTAGGCTTTCCGGTCAATAAATCTCTACCTTGAACTGACATATCTTCTGGAGCGCTTTCTAATTCTTCTAAAGCTGCACCAATTGTAATTTTAATTTTCTCTGCAGTACTTTCTCCAACAAAAAGATTATGTTGAGTACGCATATAATATACAATATCGTTTGTAAAAACGTCCCCAGCAATTTTTACTGATTTGTCACAAACAATTCCGCCAAGGGCAATAACAGCAATTTCGGTAGTACCACCACCAATATCTACAATCATATTTCCTTTTGGTTGCATAATATCAATACCAATACCAATTGCCGCAGCCATTGGTTCATGAATTAAATAAACTTCTTTCCCGTTTACACGCTCACAAGATTCTTTTACCGCACGCATTTCCACTTCGGTAATTCCTGAAGGAATACAAACTACCATGCGCAATGCAGGAGTAAACATTCTTTTCTTCAAAGCAGGAATACTTTTGATGAACATGCTAATCATTTT
>JAYTIV010000110.1:0-10098 GCA_043731625.1 Flavobacterium sp.
TGTGCCAAAAGTGGAGTTACAACTTGTCCTTCTGTAAGCGTACTTGACAATACATTTGCACCACCAACTACGTGATATTGTAAAACCTTAGTGATGTTATTAGCAGATACACCAGCAATTCCGCCAGAACCAGCAAGTTCAGTATTTAAATCTGTAAAGGCAGCATTTATAGGTGCAAAAACCGTGTAAGGAGATCCTGCTGTTCCAGATAATGCTTCAGCATAATTAGGTTGACCAGGACGAGCTAACAAACTTACTAATGTTGAGAAATTTGTATTTGCAATCGCATGTGTTGCAATTGTTGGTAATGTAATCACTTTGTCTACAACGTGAACAACGCCATTTGATGCAATTACGTTTGCTGTTGTTACTGTTGCAACACCATTCAATTTTACTCCTGCTGAAGTGCTAACATACATACTCAAAGTATTTGTTGCAGACGCACTTCCTTTTGCTAATGTTTTTATATAACTGTTGTTTTGTAAAGCAGTAGACTGCACAGCACCACTAACAACATGATTCAAAAGAATTTCTTTTAAACCAGCAATTTCACTTTCTGGTAAATTATCTATAACAGTAGCAGAGAAACCAGCGTCAATAAATGCTTGGTTAGTTGGAGCAAAAACGGTAAACGGTCCAGTTCCTTGTAATGTTGTGGCTAAACCCGCTTTTGTTAAAGCTTTTACCAAAATTGATAAATCTGCATTTCTAGAAGCAATACCAGTTATAGAATTGTCTGTTGGAGTAGGTGTACTACTTTCGTCGTTACTGCATGAAATTCCAGCAAATGCTATAAATGCAAGTACAAAGAATCTTTTTAAATTTAATACATTTTTCATAGTTTTTTGTTTTAATGTTTAAGCAAATTTATAATTTAAATTTTAATAATTGTTTAATTTATTTAAAAATTTATTAAACAAAATGAAAATTTATAATTTCTTTAAGAAATGTTATATTATGATTATCAATTGATTAAGTTTTTTTAAATTAAAAGAAGAGCCTAAAATGGTGTGTTTTCTACTTTCAAAGGTAGATAATGTTATTATTTATTATTAAGGTAAAGTTAAACAAAAAATAATTTTCGAATTTGTCGATTAATATTGCAAGGTCAACATTCAGGTTTCATAAAAAAAATATCATTTTTAAAATGTATTTTTGCTAAAATAAAATGAAAAATAAAACGTTAGAAACATATCTAAAATAATTAATAAATGAAATTCAATTTAAGTTTAATACTTTTTTTCCTTTTTGGATATTCAACCTTTGCACAACCTTCAGATTTCAACAAATTGGATGATAAAGGAAACAAACACGGTATTTGGAAAGGTACTTATCCAGAATCAAAAAGGCCACGTTACGAAGGTACTTTTGAACATGGTAAAGAAATTGGAATCTTTAACTATTTTGATGATACCACTACAAGAACAATTATTGCAACTAGAGAATTCAATCCAAAAGACAATTCGGCTTATACAATTTTTTATGATCAAAGAAAAAATATTGTTAGTGAAGGTAAAGTAAAAAATAAATTACACGAAGGTGAATGGAAATATTACCACGAAGCTTCAAAAGTGTTAATGACCACAGAAAAATATAGCAACGGAAAACTAGAAGGACCTAGAAAAGTATATTATCCTAATGGTAAAATTGCCGAAGAAACCAATTATAAAAACGGAATAAAAGAAGGGTATTATAAAAAATATTCAGATACAGGCATTTTGTTAGAGAATTCAAATTATAAGAATGGTGAGTTTGATGGGCAAGCAACCTATAAAGATCCTTTTGATAAAGTTGTTGCCGAAGGGAAATATGTCAATGGAAAGAAAAAAGGTAACTGGCGTTTTTACGAAAACGGAAAACTCGTAAGTGAAGAAAATATGTCAAAGGTTAAGAAACTTGTAAAACCTAAAGCAAAATAAATTTTTATCGTATTTTTGTAACTAAATTTTGCAAAATGAAACGTGTTGTTGTTGGGCTTTCTGGTGGTGTAGATTCTAGCGTTGCAGCTTATTTATTGCAACAACAAGGCTATGAGGTTATTGGGCTATTTATGAAAAATTGGCATGATGATACCGTAACCATTTCTAATGAATGTCCTTGGCTTGAAGATAGTAACGATGCATTAATGGTAGCTGAGAAACTTGGAATTCCTTTTCAAACAGTAGACCTAAGTGAACAATACAAAGAAAAAATCGTTGACTATATGTTCAATGAATATGAAAAAGGACGTACTCCAAATCCTGATGTATTGTGTAACCGAGAAATAAAATTTGATGTTTTTATGAAAATTGCTTTGAGTCTTGGTGCAGATTATGTGGCAACAGGGCATTATTGCAGAAAAGGTGAAATGGAAGTTGATGGAAAACCGGTATATCAATTGCTTGCAGGAGTTGATGTAAATAAAGACCAATCTTATTTTTTATGTCAATTATCTCAAGAACAATTATCAAAATCATTATTTCCAATAGGTGAATTAACAAAACCAGAAGTTCGGGAAATTGCAACCCAAATGGAATTGGTAACAGCCGAAAAGAAAGATTCACAAGGTTTGTGTTTTATTGGAAAAGTACGTTTACCAGAATTTTTACAACAAAAATTAAAACCTAAAGATGGGTTGATTTTTGAAATTAATGCTGATGAAGCAATTTATCATTCAGACAAACCAAATTTCAATTCTCTTGAAGAAGAACTTTCTTTTGATGCTACTTCAATAAATTATATTCCAGAAATGGGAAAAGTTGTAGGGAAACATCAAGGAGCACATTATTTTACAACTGGTCAACGCAAAGGTTTGAATGTTGGCGGTACGCCAGAAGCTTTGTTTGTAATTGCAACCAATGTAGAAACGAATACTATTTTTACTGGTCAAGGTGCAAATCATCCTGGATTGTACAAAAAAGCTTTGTTTATAGAAAAATCAGAAGTGCATTGGATTCGAGAAGATTTGACTTTGACAATTGGGCAATCGATGCAAGTAATGGCAAGAATTAGATACAGACAACCATTGCAAAAAGCTACACTATATCAATTTGAAAATCGAATGTATGTTGCTTTTACCGAAACACAATCAGCAATAACAGAAGGTCAATTTGTAGCTTGGTATTTAGAAGATGAATTAGTTGGTTCGGGAGTAATTTCATAAGTTTACAACATCAAAAAATAAAAAAATGAAAAATATTTTTACAATTTTAATTGTTTTTGTTGGGTTTAATCTATATGCCCAAGAAGATGCTTGGGTATATTTTAATGCAAAACCTACTGCTCAAAGTTATTTTGATAATCCTTTGACAATGTTAACACAACGCTCATTAGATAGAAGAGTGTTGCAAAATATTCCTTTAGACATTCATGATGTACCAATGTATCAGCCATATATTGATCAAATATCATCAGCAACAGGAATTATAGTTAGAGCAAAATCAAAATGGTTTAATACTCTTCATGTACAAGGAAGTCAAGAAGATATTCAAGCACTTACAGCTTTGTCTTTTGTAGATCGTGTAGATTTTGCAGATAGAACTTTAAATGTTGGTGGAAGATCTTCTCAACAAAAAAGAATCAAAAAAGTAAATAAAATTCTAGAAAGCAATATCCTTTTTAATTATGGAAATTCATATAATCAAATAGAAATGCTCAACGGTCATTTATTACATCAAGATAATTTTACTGGTACAGGAAAAATAATAGCTGTTATGGATGGTGGTTTTCCTGGAGTGAATACCGCTTCAACATTTGCAAGTTTAAGAACCAACAATCAAATTTTAGGAGGTTATGATTACGTCAATAGAAATGCAAATTTCTATACTGGAATTTCTCACGGTACATCAGTACTTTCATTAATGGGAGGTTACAAAGATGGTCAACTTGTAGGTACAGCACCAGATGCTAATTATTACTTATTTATCACAGAAGATGGAGCAAATGAAGAACCACTGGAATTGTCTAATTGGGTTGAAGCTGCAGAAGAAGCAGACAGACTTGGGGTTGACATAATAAATACATCTTTGGGATATACAGAATTTGATAATCCTGTTTATAATTTTACTTATAATGATATGAATGGTATTACTACTTTTATTTCAAAAGGAGTAAATATGGCTTTCAGTCGTGGAATTATATGTGTTAATTCTGCAGGAAATTCTGGAAATGATCCTTGGTTTTATATTTCTGCTCCAGCAGATGGATTAGGTGCTTTAACAATCGGAGCTGTAAATTCATCAAGAAATTATGCGAGTTTTAGTTCTCAAGGACCTTCCTTTGACGGAAGAATAAAACCTGATGTAACAGCTCAAGGTCAAAATCCATACGTATCAAACACAAATGGGAATGTGAATAATTCTGGAAGTGGAACTTCTTATTCAGGGCCAATAATTGCAGGAATGGTCGCTTGTTTATGGCAAGCATTACCAAATAAAACCAATGCCGAATTAGTACAAATAATTAAAGAATCTTCTAGTATTTATAATACCCCAAATAATCAATTAGGATATGGAATACCAGATTTTAGTTTGCCTTTGAGTGGGATTTTAAGTGTTAATAATATTTCAAAATCAGAATTTGAGATTTATCCAAATCCAGCTCAAAATTTAATTTCTGTTCAGTTTCCAAATGGTTTTGAAAATGCTTCAATAACATTTTATAATTCAATAGGTCAAAAAGTTTTAGAAAAAAGCATTACAAACAATTCGAATTCAGTTATTATTAATAATTTAAATTCGGGTATATATTTATATGCAATACAATCAAAAAACAAATCACAAACTGGTAAAATTATCAAACAATAATGAATTCGATTACCAAACTTTTTAAAATTCAATATCCTATAATTCAAGGTGGAATGATTTGGAATAGTGGGTACAAATTAGCAAGTGCAGTAAGCAATGCAGGAGGTTTGGGATTAATAGGTGCTGGATCAATGTATCCAGAAGTATTAAGAGAGCATATTCAAAAATGTAAAAATGCTACCGAGCAACCTTTTGGTGTAAACGTTCCGATGTTGTATCCGAATATTGAAGAAATAATGAAAATTATTGTTGAAGAAGGTGTCAAAATTGTATTTACATCAGCTGGAAATCCAAAAACATGGACATCTTTTTTGAAAGAAAATGGAATTACAGTAGTTCATGTTGTTAGTAGTTCAAAATTTGCAATAAAAGCACAAGAAGCTGGCGTTGATGCCGTTGTTGCTGAAGGATTTGAAGCTGGCGGACACAATGGTAGAGAAGAAACTACCACTTTTACATTAATACCAATGGTCAAGCAAAATATCACTATTCCGTTAATTGCTGCTGGAGGAATTGCTACAGGAAAAGGAATGCTAGCTGCTATGATTCTTGGTGCAGATGGTGTTCAATTAGGTTCTCGTTTTGCAGCATCAGTTGAGTCATCTGCACACGAAAATTTCAAAAAAACTATAATAGAAATACAAGAAGGAGATACACAGGTAACTCTAAAAGAATTAGCTCCAGTGAGGTTAATAAAAAATAAATTCTATCAAGACATTCAAGAACTTTATGCAAAATGCCCAACTACAGATGAATTAAAAACATTACTAGGTAGAGCTAGAGCAAAACGTGGAATGTTTGAAGGAGATTTAATAGAAGGAGAACTAGAAATTGGACAAATTGCAGGATTAATAAGAGATATTAAACCTGTAAAAAAAATCATTGATGAAATTATTGAAGAATTTGAAACTTCAAAAAATAAAGTAGAAAACATAAATTTTTAATTTACTATTTTTGTAATTGTTAAAACATAATCAAATGTCATTAAAAAAAATATATTTTATTGTATTCTTATTTATTGCAATTCAAAATTCATATTGCCAATCCTATAAATTTCTTACAACTGGATATAGCGTTATGGAAAAAGATGAAAATGGTAAATGGGGCAAATGGTCTGAATTAAAAGATGCTGCAATTGTAGTAAACTTGGATACTACAAAAAATAGAATAATTATTTATTCACAAGAAATTCAGCTGTTTGATATTATAAATTATGAAGCAAAAGAAGAGAATGATACCGATTTAATATATCCTTTCACCTGTAAAGATGATGACGGCGTACCTTTTACAATTTCTATTATTACAAGAAAAAACCAAGAAAATAGAAAACAACTTTATATCAATCAAAAAAATGTAATATTGATGTATAACATCATAAATTTTATTGATAAAAAATAATTTCATTTTTTTTACTTTATTTATTGACTTCACCATCTTATTCTATTTTCTAATAAAATAATCTTCCCTATTTCAAAAATTGTATTTCAATTAAAAGTATTTTAAAGAAAGCTTTAATTTAAATACACTTTTAACATTTTTTATTGTTTTGATTTTAAATCGAATAGACTCATTTATGTAATTAAACACATAATAAAAAATTGTTAATGAATTTGTTCATAATATTAAAAAAGCACAAAAATTCTAAGAAATATATTAATTAATATCGTAGTTGGAATATAGACTGCGGTTTGTATTTTGTTAATAAATTAAAAATTTGTCCTTTTTAAGACATTAGAATTCGGTCTTTACACTTTTTTAGATGTTTTGAATCTCTTAATTAGTCAATTTGATATGCATATGAGAATCTATACTCTTGGTAGAAAAAAAATATTTTTTAGTTCTTTTTGGATTGTTTTTTTAGGAACAATTTCAAATGTTTTTGGACAATGTCCTACTATATCTGATAACACTCAATCTTTTTGTGATACCCAATCGCCAACTGTAGCTAGTCTTGTAGCTACGAGTGGAGGAAATGGAATAGTTTGGTACGCAAATGCTACAGGAGGATCGCCTTTGTCTAATTCTATAGCATTAATTAATGGTGAAGATTATTTTGCAGATGATATTTCGGGTTCTTGTGGAGTTCGTCAAAGTGTAGCAGTAACTATTTATTCAAAACCCATAGTTTTTCCCGCTCAACAAGGATTTTGTGAAGAATCTAGGATTTCAGATATTCAAGCAACGGGTAATATGATTCAATGGTACACCACGCCTTCTGGAGGAGTACCATTGGCACCTTCAACAATTTTAGATAATAATGTTTTTTATTATGCAAGTCAAATAAACCCAGATACAGGTTGTGAAACTTCCAGACAACGAGTTTTAGTAACAGTAACGGTGCTTCCAGTACCAACTGGAGATCCAATTCAAAGGGTTTGTTCTACTTCCGCACCAACAGTTGCCAATTTAGTTGCTGATGCAGCAGGAAATGATTTAGTATGGTATTTAAGTCCAAATGCGGGAATAGAAATAAGTCCATCAACGCTACTTGTAGATGGTCAAGTTTATTATGCCGCAGCTTCAAATGCATTATGTGAAAGTATAACTCGTCTTGCTGTTGAAGTTCAATTTAGTACGCCAAATAATTCTGGTTCAAATGGGTCTAAAAATATTTGTGTAACAGATGTGACATCAACAGTACCTTTCAATTTGATTAATGAATTGAATGGATCTCCTGACAGTACAGGTGATTGGACAGGACCTTTATCTACTACAAATGGATTTCAAGGTACAGTAGATGTTTCTACTTTAACACTTGCTGGAAGTCCGTATGTTTTTACATACACTGTTTCAACTTCTATTTGTCCACAATCTACTTCAACAGTAACAATAAATATAATACCATTACCAAATGCAGGAACCAACGGAACAGTAAGTCTATGTTCTAATGCACCATCGCAAAATTTATTAGGTTCTTTAGGCGGAACACCACAAGCTAGTGGAGTATGGACACCAACCTTGGCAAGTGGTTCAGGATTATTTAATCCAGCCATTGATTCAGCAGGAGTGTATACCTACACAGTAACAGGAACAACACCTTGTCCAAATGCAACAGCAACCGTAACCGTAACAATAGTTCCAAAACCTATTGCAGGAACAAGTGCAAGTTTATCAATATGTGGTAATAGTGCGGCTCAAGATTTATTTCCATTATTAGGGAATACAGCTCAAACTGGAGGAACTTGGACACCAGCTTTAGCAAGTGGAACAGGATTTTATAATCCAACCATAGATCCGGCAGGAGTTTACACTTATACAGTAACAGGAACGCCTCCTTGTGCCAATGCAACTGCAACCGTAACGGTAACTAAAGTATTACCACCAAATGCAGGAACCAACGGAACAGTAAGTTTATGTTCTAATGCACCATCTCAAAATTTATTTGGTTCATTAGGTGGAGCACCACAAGTTGGAGGAGTATGGACACCAGCCTTAGCAAGTGGTTCAGGATTATTTAATCCAGCAATTGATGCAGCAGGAATATATACCTACACAGTAACAGGAACAACACCTTGTCCAAATGCCACAGCAACAGTAACTGTAACAATAGTTCCAAAACCAATAGCAGGAACAAGTGCAAGTTTATCAATATGTGGTAATAGTGCGGCTCAAGATTTATTTCCATTATTAGGGAATACAGCTCAAACTGGAGGAACTTGGACGCCAGCTTTAGCAAGTGGAACAGGATTATATAATCCAACAATAGATCCGGCAGGAGTTTACACCTATACAGTTACTGGAACACCGCCTTGTGCAAATGCTACAGCAACCGTAACCGTAACCAAAGTATTACCACCAAACGCAGGAACCAACGGAACAGTAAGTTTATGTTCAAATGCACCAGCGCAAAATTTATTTGGTTCATTAGGCGGAACACCTCAAGCTGGAGGAGTTTGGACGCCAACTTTAGCAAGTGGAACGGGATTGTTTAATCCAGCAATTGATGCAGCAGGAATATATACATATACAGTTACAGGAACAACACCTTGTCCAAATGCAACAGCAACCGTAACCGTAACAATAGTTCCAAAACCAATAGCAGGAACAAGTGCAAGTTTATCAATATGTGGTAATAGTGCAGCACAAGATTTATTTCCATTATTAGGGAATACAGCTCAAACTGGAGGAACTTGGACTCCAGCTTTAGCAAGTGGTACAGGATTATATAATCCAACAATAGATCCGGCAGGAGTTTACACTTATACAGTTACTGGAACACCACCTTGTGCAAATGCTACAGCAACCGTAACCGTAACCAAAGTTTTACCACCAAACGCAGGAACCAACGGAACAGTAAGTTTATGTTCAAATTCACCAGCGCAAAATTTATTAGGTTCTTTAGGTGGCTCACCACAAGCTGGAGGAGTTTGGACGCCAACTTTAGCCAGTGGAACGGGATTATTTAATCCAGCAATTGATGCAGCAGGAGTGTATACCTATACCGTAACAGGAACAACACCTTGTCCGAATGCAACAGCAACAGTAACAGTAACAATAGTTCCAAAACCAATAGCAGGAACAAGTGCAAGTTTATCAATATGTGGCAATAGTGCGGCTCAAGATTTATTTCCATTATTGGGAAATACAGCTCAAACTGGAGGAACTTGGACGCCAGCTATAACAAGTGGAACAGGATTTTATAATCCAACCATTGATCCGGCAGGAGTTTACACTTATACAGTTACTGGAACACCACCTTGTGCAAATGCTACAGCAACCGTAACGGTAACCAAAGTTTTACCACCAAACGCAGGAACCAACGGAACAGTAAGTTTATGTTCTAATGCACCATCGCAAAATTTATTTGGTTCATTAGGCGGAACACCTCAAGCTGGAGGAGTTTGGACGCCAACTTTAGCAAGTGGAACGGGATTGTTTAGTCCAGCCATTGATGCAGCAGGAGTATATACCTACACTATAACAGGAACAACACCTTGTCCAAATACAACAGCAACCGTAACCGTAACAATAGTTCCAAAACCAATAGCAGGAACAAGTGCAAGTTTATCAATATGTGGCAATAGTGCGGCTCAAGATTTATTTCCATTATTAGGGAATACAGCTCAAACTGGAGGAACTTGGACGCCAGCTTTAGCAAGCGGAACAGGATTTTATAATCCTACCATAGATCCAACAGGAGTTTATACGTATACCATAACAGGAACACTACCATGTGCAAATGCAACTGCAACAGTTACAGTAACCAAAGTATTACCACCAAACGCGGGAACCAACGGAACAGTAAGTTTATGTTCAAATGCACCAGCTCAAAATTTATTTGGTTCATTAGGCGGAACACCACAAGCTGGAGGAG
>JAYTIV010000111.1:0-26995 GCA_043731625.1 Flavobacterium sp.
AGCTTACAGCTTACAGCTTACAGCTTACAGCTTACAGCTTACAGCTTACAGCTTACAGCTTACAGCTTACAGCTTACAGCTTACAGCTTACAGCAAATATTTAAACGTAAAAAGGACAAGGTCAAAAAAGGTTTTCGTGGGATTGTGTTACTACTTAACCCACGTAAATCTAAAAAAGCAGTACGACTTTTAACTATTTACCAATTAAATATTTTATAAAATGAAAAAATTAATATGCCTAACAATGCTTTTTATAGTTACAATAACCTTTGCACAAGAACCGTCAAAACTCTGCAAACCTCTAGGAGAAAATGAGGCAAGAGCTAGCAAAATTGCTAGGATGGCTAGCCAAGCAGATGTTGTGATTGACAACACCACACAATATGTTTATAATGTTCGTTTTAATGTTTTTAACGATGCAAACAATACTAATTTTTGTACAAGAAACGGAATACCTTTTGGAGAAAACGACTTTCTCGACATTATTAAAAATTTAAATATTAACTATAATCAATATAATATTTTTTTTAAATATGTTGGTTATAATTTTTATGGAGGCAGTGATGGCAACGGCGATTTGACTCGTATAGAAAGTAGCGGACCAGATAATATATATAATCGATTTGATCAAATGACAGATATATTAGAGAAAGATGCCATTAATATTAACTTCGTTGACCAAATAGAAACTCCAACACAAACTCCTACAGCAACAGCAACCTATCAATCGCTCAAAGCGCAAGCCGCTTTTGGCAGACCTATGATTATTTTTAGTTTGCCTTCTTATGTAGGTATTGGTAATCTTGGTAACGGAAATCCTTATGATTATACTTTCGATAAAAGTTTTATTGTTACACACGAAATGGGACATACATTGGGACTTTTTCACACGTTTCAAAATTTTTTTACTGTAGATCAAGTTAACTATCCTTGCGAACACGTTACTCGTGATGCATCAAATCCAGCTTATAACGCACTTACTGCTGGCGATATGGTGCACGACACACAAGCACAACGTTTTGGTGATTTTGACAGTTTTGGTAGTAATTGTAAAATGGCAAATTTAACAGGATATATTAATACGGATTGTCAAGGAACACTTTATAATTTTGACCTAATTGAATACGGTAATTATATGTCGTATGTCTATAGAAATCCAAATCTATTACTAATTTGTTCTCATGGATCTTTTACTCCTGGTCAAGGCGTGACTATGCGAAATTATATAGCAAATCCTTTGGTTACTATAGGAAGTTCAGGTCTAAATTCTACCAATCTAGAAAATGCTCGAGCAGATGTTTCAAGTCTTTATGAGCCTTTTGTTAGTGGTGGTAGTGGTGGTACAAATTCGTCATCATCATTGGCATATTCTAAAACAATGACACCCAACAACACAAATACGGGAGTAAATGTCTGGAATTGTGGGCCATTTATGATGCGTTTTCAACCAGGTTTTGACTATGAATTTTCAAATTTGCCAGAAACCATAACCCAATCCAAAGAACAACAATTCAACGGAATAAGTAGTAGTTATATAGGAGTAAAAATACCAATTCTAGACCCTAATGTTGTAAACAACCAGATGGCACCAGTTTGTTTTGGTTCATATGAGCCGTATACCTCTGGCGATATTAAATCTATCACTACTATGGGTGCTACATTCTATACCTTAGAAGAACTAGACAAAATAAAAGCAAGCGACCCAGATTTGTACGAATCCTTACAATCGGGCAAATACCATATTATAACCAAAGAAACCGATTCGGGATATACCGATCAAAAAGTGATTTATAAAAACTAACAAAAAAAATTTAGGTTTCTCTTGCTGTTTTTATTCTAAGCAAGAGAAACTTATTTAAAAAAATAAAAGATGAAAATGAAATATTTTTTAATCTACCTTTTCCCTGCTTTTTTACTAGCGCAAACACCAACGATACAATGGCAAAAAATATTCAGTAGACCAGACAACAGTGTAAGCTTTGAAAGATTAATGAACATAGTTCAAACTACTGATGGTGGTTATATTATGAGTGGCGGTTCCTCCTCTTATATTCCAAACACTGATCAAGATTTTTATATTGTTAAGACAGATGCGCAAGGTAACCTTGAGTGGCAAAAAATAATAGGAGGAAACGCTCTGGATTATTTACCATATATAAAACAAACTACTGATGGGGGTTATATTATTGGTGGCACATCAGCCTCTAATATCTCTGGTCAAAAAACCCAAAACTCTAAAGGTTCTGCGGATTATTGGATACTGAAATTAGATGCTTTAGGGAATATTGTTTGGCAAAAAACGATAGGAGGAAGTAGTCCTGATGTTTTAGCAAGTATAGAACAAACCACAGATGGTGGTTATATTCTTGGTGGTGAATCTGAGTCAAACATTTCAGGAGATAAAACAGAACATAGGATTGGTTATATCGAAAATGTTTATCAAGGGTATAGCGATTATTGGGTAGTGAAAATTAATAGTATTGGCGATATTGAATGGCAAAATACCATTGGTGGCGATAATGGTGATTTTGGAGGTAATACTATACAAACGCAAGATGGTGGGTATATCGTTACAGGAACTTCTTACTCTGCTATTTCGGGAGATAAATCCGAAAACAATATGGGTTCACGCGACTATTGGGTAGTAAAGCTCGATAGTACAGGAGTTATAGAATGGGAAAACACTATTGGCGGTGATGATAAAGATGAGTGCTATGCGGTAATTGAAAGTGCTGATGGTGGTTATGTAATTGGTGGTCGCTCTTGGTCATCAATTTCTGGAGATAAAACTGAAGCACTCTCAAATCCTAATTTTAGCGGATGGGTTTTAAAATTAAACGGGCAAGGTAATATAGTTTGGCAAAATACGATTGGGGGCGATGTAGCAGAAACTCTCGCTTCAATCTCTCAAACCATTGATGGAGGTTATATACTAGCACTCTATTCAAATTCAGGTGTTTTTGGGGACAAAACAGAAATTTCTAGAGGAGCAACAGATTATTGGATAGTAAAAATTGATGCAAACGGTACTGTTTTATGGGATAAAACTATAGGAGGTTCGGCAAACGATGTTTTAACAGATGTTATTCAAACAAGTGATGGCGGTTATATGCTTGCAGGACTTTCTCAATCTCCAATATCTGGTGATAAAACAAGTATTAGTTCTGAACGGTCAGATTTTTGGATAGTAAAACTCTCGCCAGAAAACCTAACAACTAAAAACTTCACTACCACAAATGTGCAAGTATATCCTAACCCAACCACAAAAATGGTTAGTATAAATTTTCCTCAACAATATAAAAAACTAGCTGTTACTGTAGTTACTGTTTTAGGTCAAATGGTGCAAGAACAAAAGTTTACAAATATGTCTAAAATAAATTTAGATATTAACGGGGCAAAAGGTATTTATTTTGTAAATGTGGTTAATGAAAACAATGAGAAATTGGTTTTTAAAGTAATAAAAGAATAAAGTAGTATTACACTTTTTTATTTTTCCACATTCTGTAAATGATAAATCCAATGATACCAACTAGCAAATACGGAATCACCATAAGATAAACAATGCCGTCATTAACAGCCTTTGCTTTACTCACATTACCTTCGCCTTCAAGAGCAGCACGACACATAGCGCATTGTGCATTTGAATATAGAGAATAGAAAAAAGTAAAAAGGAATATCAAAAAAGTCAAACCCTTTTTGAAATTATTATATTTTAAAAAACCTATACTTTGTTCTTTATTGTACATAATAAGGTGAAATCATCAGATAAACTATAACACCAGTTGTTGCAACATATAACCAAATAGGGAAAGTGATTTTGGCAATTTTTTTGTGTCTATCAAATCGTTCAGACAATGCTCTAACATAGGTTACCAAAACCAAAGGGATTGTAGCTATGGAAAGTAAAATATGAGAAATTAACAAAAAGAAATAGACATATCTTATGGTACCTTCTCCACCAAATTTTGTAGAATCTGAAGTCATATGATACGCAACATACATAACTAAAAAAGCAACCGAAAGTGCTATGGCAGTTGTCATCAACTGTTCGTGTAATTTTCTTTTTCCGTTTTTAATTGCCAATACTGCGGCAATTAATACAATTGCTGTAATACCATTGATTGTTGCGTATATCGGTGGTAAAAATGAAAAAGGTTCAACAGAATATCCAAAATCTTTCAGTTTCACACTAAATAAAATGGCCACTACAACCGGAATAAGTATTGAAACAGCTATGATAAATTTACTAAATTTTTGTTCTAATGATTTGTTTTCCATTATTCTGCTAATAAAATTGCTATATCTTGTTGAATGGCTTTTACACCTTTACTTTCTAATCCGTCATAATACAAAATAGGATTGCCGTATTCATCTTTTCTACATCTAATATTTCCGTTTTTATCTATTAGTGCAAAAAAACCTGAATGTTCAAAACCTCCTTCTATTTTACTGTTTTCACCCGCATACAAGTTAAAACCTTTGTTGGCTAGTTCATATATGTATTTTTTATCACCAGTCAAGAAATGCCAATTCGATGATTTTACTCCCAATTTATCAGCGTGAGTTTTCAAAACAGATGGGGTATCATTTTCCGGATAGATAGTAATAGATACAATACCAAAATTAGGGTTTCCAAAAAATTTATTTTGAATTTCAATCATATTTCTATTCATAATTGGGCAAATAGAAGGACAAGTAGAGAAGAAAAATTCTAAAACATATACTTTGCCATTATAATCTTCATTAGTAATAGTCTTGTTGTTTTGATCTGTTAGAGAAAATTTTGGAGCTTTACCAATTATATTTAATTTGGCATCTACTTTTCCGTTGTTAGTAACATTATCCAGTCGTTCTCCTTTCACAATATCATTGCCTTTTATTCTATCAATAATTTTTGGAATGGCATAAATTCCAAAAATCAAGATTATAAAAGAAATTCCTATATATGATTTATTTTTAAACATAGCATTTATATTTGTCTATCAGCATTATTTTTTTTCAATGCTAATCGATATTCTGCAAGAATCACTTTAACGTCATCAGTCATTTCATTATATAAATCCGATGGGGATGATGAGTTGTAACCTTCTTTATATTCGTCTTTATCTTTTCGGCCTCTAAGATTTCTTTTTTTATCTATAATGTAAACATTTGGTGTGCCAAAATGAGTATTTAATTTGCCTTTCAATTGTAATGTATTGTAGTAATTTTGAATTTCATTTTTTGAAGCAAAAACAAATATCCATTTTGAAGTATTGGTCAAATCCTTCAATCCTTTTAAAATTTCTTTTATATCAGATTCTGTGCCTTCTGGTGCAATCATTACAAATTGAAAATCTAAAAATTCTCGATTTTTATTATAAATTTTCTGATTTAAGTTGAAGTAGTTTCCTTTATTTTCTAGTGGGTTGTCACCTGAAAATCCCAAAATTGTAATTTTATTATCTAAAGAAACTTTTTCTCCAGTTAAGGAATTCCAATTCCCTATATCTGGAATGTTTTTGGTAACTGTTGGTAAAAACATAAAACTATTTACACCAGTTGCAAAAAATAAATAAGCAACGATAGGAAATATAAAAAGTATAAATAAAACAAGGTTTTTTTTCATATGAAAAAGAAAAGAAATGTGATGTGCAAAAATAAAAAAAGGTACGCAAAGCGTACCTTTTTTTTAACTAATATATTGTTAAAAATTCCATTTTATTGTGGAGTTTTTAAATACCTCAAAAATATAGTCTGCTTCGGTTAAAAGTATAAAAAGCAAGTAAACAACTAAGAAAATAACAGGAGCAACTACTGCCCATCTTAAAGTTGATTTTTCACCTTCCATGTGCATAAATGCCCAAACAATATAATATGCTTTAAAAATGGTTAAAATATAAAATATCCAATTAAGTAAATTCATACCTAAAAAATTATTCAAATGAAATATATCTGGTTTAACTATCCCTAAGAATACTTCAACGGTTGTTACAACTGATAATAGTGCAAAAACAAACCAAATTCTTTTTATGTTTGAAACGTGCTCGTGTGACATAATAATAAATCTAATAAATTAAACTAAATAGAAAACTGTAAATACAAATACCCAAACTAAATCTACAAAGTGCCAATATAATCCTACTTTTTCAACCATTTCATACGATCTTCTTTTTTCATAAGTTCCTAATAGAACATTAAAGAAAATAATAATGTTAATGATTACTCCAGAAAAAACGTGAAACCCGTGAAATCCAGTAATGAAAAAGAAGAAGTCTGCAAACAATTTACTACCATACTCGTTACGAGTTAGGTTTGCACCTTCTACAACAAGAGATGCATTTGCTAGTCTAATTTCAGATTCAGCTCTGGTTAAAACTGTTTTATGTTTGTGTTTTGTTAATTCGTGATTAATTTTTGTATCTTTTTTAGCAGCTGCATCATCTTCATAAATACTTTCTGTACGAACTAATATTTCTGGATGTGCTTTAAAACCTGCTTGAACTTCAGCTACTGAGTAAGTTGGTAATGTTGCTTCGCTCATAAACCATCTTCCTTTGCTTCTTGTTAGTTGCTCTCTTTCTTCCGGGAGTGTAACGGCAAAATCTTCTAGTTTTACTCTTTTTCCTGTATTATCAACAAACTGAAGAAGACTTCCTCCTTTTGTTTCAATAGCGCCATATTCACCTTTTATAAAGTTTTTCCATTCCCAAGCTTGAGACCCAACAAATATTAAACCTCCAATAATGGTAAGGAACATATAAAAAATTACTTTCTTTTTATCCATTCTGTGTCCTGCATCAACAGCCAAAACCATTGTTACAGATGAAAAAATCAAAATAAAAGTCATTAATGCCACATAATACATTGGTGCTGAGACACCATGCATAAACGGAAAGTGTGTAAACACTTCATCAGGCAATGGCCAAGTTTCAATAAATTTAAATCTAGAAAAACCATATGCTGCTAGAAATCCTGAGAATGTTAAAGCATCTGACACGATAAAAAACCACATCATTAATTTGCCATAACTTGCTCCCATCGGTTCATTTCCGCCATCCCAAGTTTTTTGTTCACTGTTTGCAGTTGTAACTGTCGCTCCCATAAAAGTTATTAATTAAAAAGTTCCCAAATTTACGTTTTTTTCTTATTTAAAGAAATATAAAAATAAAAACAAATAAACCCACAATATATCTAAGAAGTGCCAATACATTGCACCTAGCTCTATACCAAGGGTTTGAGTTGAATTGTATTTTTGTTTAAAATGATTATAAATTATAATTAATAGCGAAATAATTCCTCCAGCTAGGTGAACTAAGTGCGCTAATGTTACAACGTAAAAAAATGTTGTTGTAATACTACTTGCACTTCCTGTAAAAAAATAGCCTGCTTCAACAATTTGATGAAAACCCCTGAATTGTAAAAACACAAATAATATTCCGAGTGCTAAAGTAACTAAAAGATATGATGTTGTTGCATTTCTACTGTTTTTTTGAATGGCTTTTTTTGCTAAATGAAAAGTTATACTACAACCTATTATTACTGCTGTACTATAAAAAAAGGCACTTGGCATTTGAAAATCTTTCAACCAATCTGTTCTTGATTTACTAACAACAAAAGCACTCGTAAGCCCAGCAAACATCATAGTCATACTTACCATTGCAAAAAGTAAAATTAATTTGTAAGATCGGTCTGATCTTTCTTTTTCTTCTTGAATTGTCATTTTATCGGGATTCATTATCGTAAAAATTTATCTAAAATATATATTATTTGTAATAAAGTAATGTAAGAAACGCTCACAAGCATTAATGTTTTGGCTGCTTTTGCTGTTCGGAGTTGGTATAATTTTACGGCATAAAACAACATCCATAAGCCTAATAGTAAAACAATTCCTGCTGAGTATGGTGTTATAAATAATCTACCAGTATAACCTAACATAGGTAATAACGAAGCAATAATTAACCAAACGGTATATAAAATTGTCTGTAAAGCAGTTGATGTATCTTTTTTGCCAGAAGGCAACATAAAAAAACCAGCTTTTTCATAATCTTCAAACAAAAACCAACCAATAGCCCAAAAATGGGGAAATTGCCAGAAAAATTGAATTAAAAATAATGTACCTGCTTCAATACCAAAATCATCTGTTGCAGCAACCCAACCCAACATAAAAGGGATGGCTCCAGGAAAAGCACCAACAAAAACTGATAATGGTGTTTTTGTTTTTAAGGGTGTATAAACACTGGTATATAGAAAAATTGAAATTGCTCCAAACAATGCCGATTTCGGATTGATTGTGTATAAAATTATGATCCCGAAAAGTGTAAGAACTGTTGCGATCAACAATGCTGTATTTGGTGACATTCTGCCAGCTGGAACTGGTCGGTTTTTGGTTCTATCCATCAATGCATCAAGATCTTTTTCGATAACTTGATTAAAAGCATTTGATGCTCCAACCATACAATAACCACCAATTGCAAGTTTTAGTAATATCATCCAATCTAGAGAATGAAAATCTAAAACGCCCAACATAAACCCTGCGATAGATGAAAAAACGACACTTATGGCCAATCTAGCTTTTGTGATTTCTAGAAAATCAGTATATATGGATTTAATGGATAGTGTATTTATAGTTGCGTTCAAGACGAATTGATTTGCTTTTTAAAATCTGGTGCAAATGTACTTTATAGTTAACGATTTGGCAAAAAACAATTCATAAAAATTTAGCCTGATTTTAAGGAAATTATCTAAAAATATTTTGTTAGTATTAAGATGTTATTCCTTTTTGGATGCTATAAATATCAAATTATTATAACCTTTCTTTCTATTATAATTTAAACCTACTAATTTATAATATTCTTCCAAGGAATAAATTTCAATAGTTTCAAAACCTGAAAGAAGTAATTCATCATATAAACCTTGTTTATTATAATAGTATCCTGAAACTTTATATCCATTGAAACCGGTTTTTCTATTTCCAACTTTATCTCCCAATATAAATGAAAATAAGTTTCTTAATTTAAAATAAAATGTTTTAGTTGGTGTGCCTATTTGATTGTGAACGGTTCCTATAATAGTTGCATTTGGTTTCAAAATCTGATAGGCATTTTTAAAAATACGAAGTCTGTCAGATTTTAAAGGTACATAAGCAAGCATACTATTAAGAATTGTTACCAAGTCAAATTTGTTTGTTTCAAAATCATAATCTTTAGCATTAATTACGAGTGTTTCGGTAATGGAATCAATTTTCCAAGTTTTTAAATTCTCATTACACTTTTTAATCATATTTTCTGAAAGATCAGATGCTATAATTTTATTTGGATTATAAAATTCAGCTATAGATTCTATTTCTCTACCTGTACCACAAGCAAATATTTTAATAGTTTTGATGTCTCCAAATGAAGAATATCTTTTTTTAGCATTTTCAAACATAAATATTTCAAATGCAGAAGATTTCTTAAGCACTTCTTGTGTCGCAATAACACTATCTATTTCCCAAAATTCCTTATTTTCAATTTTCATTTTTATTTTTTTTTAATTTAAAAAAATCTAATTCACATTTTATATTAATTATAAACTTTCAATTATTTAATAATCAAAATACCAATTAAAAATATCACATCGCAATCCTAAAGAAAACCAAGTTGTTTTTTCTTTAAAAGTAGTTAAAGTGTCTTGTGTTGGGTCAAAATTTCTATAGATGAAACTCCCGAAAAGCTTTAAATTAGTAGCTGGATTGACCAAATATCCTGCTTGAACATCTGCAATAAATATAGTTGTCTTGTTTCCTTGACCAACTTTTACACCTGAATTTGCATAACGATCATCATCATAATCTCTGTAAATATTTCCGCCATAATTAGAATTAGCTCCAGAATTAGAAAAATCTAATCCTCGTTGTCCATAAGTAATTTTGGCATCTGCAAAATACCTGCCTTTATGATAACGAGCAATAGCAATCAATTCTTTGAAATTTCCTCCCCATTGATGCCCTAAACTTTGATTACTGTGACCATAATTGGTTAATGGATCGCTATGCGCATAAACATATGGTCTCACATGATTATATTCTACTTGAAGTAATAAATTTTCGATATTGAATGCATTAAAATATTTAACACCCAATTGATATCCGTATTTATTTTTCCAGCTATTGTCTCCAGCTTTTATATCGTTTAACGAAAATTCATCTAACAAAAATTGTCCGTAAACATTTATTTGGTTATTGATCTTGTATTTTGAAGTTAATCCTAAAAGAGCATTTCCTGTTCTTGCAGAAGAAGTAAATTCTACCGTTCTGTAAAAAATAATAGGGTTAAAGAAACTCATATCAAAACCACGATTGTTAGTATTGGCCCAAATGACAGATTCGAACAAGCCAATATTCAATCTTTTCGAAGCATTCCAACTCAAATAATGATTGGCCATATACTTGGTTGCATAGGTTTTTTCGGCTGTGACTTCTGGACGAACGTCCTTCAAGAACATATAAGTATTGGTGTATTTTATTTTCCAAAAACTAGTATTTATTTTAAAATACGGATACGGACTAACTCCATCTGTGGTTATTAAAGAACGGTAGCCATCACCTATAAAATTCCTTCCATAACCAATCTGAATATTAAAAATTTTGCTTGGTGTATACGATATATTAGCATCAGCCAATGGCATATCATAGGAATCTGTTTTAAATCTTTTTGCTATTCCAATTCCTGGTATGATTGCAGGATCACCAACCGAAGGAAGAACTCCTGAAGGATTTATAGATTCTGAATACCGATTGAAATAATCTGCAAATCGACCTTGACTTTCATAAATGGTGGTATTAAAATTCAATTGTTCACCTAAACCACCTTGAATTTGAATCCCTCTAGTATTAATATAAGTTGTTTTTGCTACACTTGGATTACTTTTTCCAACTTGTAAATCAAAAATAGGATTTAGAGTAAACCAATAGCCATCACCTTGAATTTCTACAGTATTTTCATTCCATAATTTTCGTTCTAACCAACTAGTTTTGATTTTCATTAATTTTTCATTTTCATTTCTAAAGTTGAAATATTTTGCAACTTCAGCATATGTAAACGGTTTAACAGCTGTATGGCTATTACTACCAAGTTGATTCATAGAAGCATCAAAATGAGCATAATAACTATGAGAAAACGGAATATTTAAATGACTTTCAAATTTAGGATTGTTGAATTTATGATACACTATACTATCATATTCTGATAATTCTTTGTCTTTGTTTTTTGTAAAATTTTTGGCTTCGGCATTTTTGTAAGCTTGAACTTCTGCAGCAATTTCAGCGACACTTTTTAGCGGAATTGCAATTTTGATTGTATACTTTGAATAGGTTGGTTTGGTACTATATGTTGAAGGTTTTATTTTTGGTAATAATGCAAAAATTCGTTTTGCTTCATTATTTAATTGTTCATCAATGGCATCTACATAAATTACTTTAAATACACCTTGATTGTCAACTTCAAAAAGCACAATTACACTTCCTTTAAAATCATTTTGCTTTAATTGTTCTGGTACTTTAAAATTATTGTACACAAAATCCTGGACTTGATTATAGAAACAAGTTTCCAATTCTTTATTTATTAAATTTGAACAAGAAGGAAAAACAGGAAACTGTTCAACGTTTTGTGTTTCGTTTTGAGATTGTGCTCCAAAAACCCCAAGAAGGAAAAACAATATGTAACTGAATTTTTTCATAAAATTGTATTTGAAATTTTAGTAATCGCTTTCTGCGACTTGACCATTTGCAATTGTTTTTGCAGCAGATGTTCCTATTCTTTTTACACCAAATTGAATCATTGCAACGGCTTCTTCATAAGTTCTTACACCGCCAGCTGCTTTTACTGGTAATGGCGATGCGTTTTCTAGCATCATTATAATGGTTTCGATAGTTGCGCCGTTGGGTAAATTATCTTTAGTTTTATAAAAACCTGTTGATGATTTAACAAAAACAGAAGCGTAATATTCTTCTTTGAAATTAGAAATAATTAGTTTTTTTATTAAAGCTGATAATTGAATAATTTGATGGTTGTTCAATGCGGCCACTTCTATAATCCATTTTACAATTTTCTTATTTTCTAATCCAAGAGCGGTACATTCTAGTATTTCTTGTTTGATTAATTCTAAATTTCCTTTTTTGAATTCTTTATAATTGCATACAAAATCCAAATCATCAGCGCCGTCTTGAATTGCTTTTTGAGCTTCTTGAAGTTTTTCATCAAGAGTTGCTTTTCCTTTTGGAAAACTTATTACAGTACCAATATCAACTTTTGAATTGGCATTTGTAATCATTTTTTTTGCCAAAGTCACATAATCTGGACGAATCATTATTAGTTTAAATTGTTCGTCAATGGCTTCTTGAATACATTTTTCAACAATTTTTCTGTTTTCATTTTCAGAAATTCCTGCTTGTTTGGCTGTTTTCAAATAAGTAGAATCGAGATATTGTTTTATATTCATTTGATCTTTACAATTAGTTGATTTTTGTCAATCAAGATTTTCAAGCTATAAAAATAAAAAAATCCCAACGAAGTGGGACTCTTTTTTTGGTATTTAATTTTTATACCTTTTTTGGAGATATTTTTTTATAAAATATATCAATAAAATTGCAGTTAACGCTCCAGATGTATTAGCAAAAACATCTAAAATATCTGCTTTTCTTGTTGTTGTAAAAAGTTCCTGTGCAAATTCTATTAGAATGCCGTAAATTATAGAAGCAAGCAATACTTTAATAATGCTTCTAGAAAAATTACTACTTTTAAAATAAATCACCCAAAGCAATGTAAATACTAAATGAAATGTAAAATGAACATATTTATCAGCACCTCCAATTTTTACTGTTGGTAATTTCTTGAAACTAATTAGACATAATATTGCAATAAGCAATGTCCAAAAAACAGCTAGAAAAAAAGTGGCTTTTTTATGCTCCAATAAGTTCTTTATATGCATCGCTTGAAAGTAATTCGTCATAATCGCTAACATTTTCTACTTTCACTTTAATCATCCAACCTTTTTCGTAAGGATCAGAATTTACGGTTTCTGGCGTGCTTTCTAATGAGTCATTAAATGCTATAATTTCACCAGCCATAGGCATAAACAAATCTGAAACTGTTTTTACAGCTTCCACTGTCCCAAAAACTTCATCTTTGGCAACAGTTTGATCTAGTGTTTCAACTTCAACATATACAATGTCTCCTAATTCTTTTTGAGCAAAATCAGTAATTCCAATTGTTGCTATATCGCCTTCTAATAAAACCCATTCGTGATCTTTGGTGTATTTTAAATTTGCTGGTATGTTCATTGTATAATTTTTTATTAATTTTTTTAAGTCAAAAATAGTATTGCAAAAGTACTATTTAGGATTCTATTTTTAAATATTTTCTAATCTAATTTCCAAAATTATATCGCATTGTAAAACCAGCTCTTATATTGGTTATCGGGAACGATGTTGATATTACTGCTTTTGAAAATGAATGGTCATAATAGAATATAGCAGTCAAGTTTTTACTGAAAGAATAATCAGCTGTTAACTTCGCTGACCAAATATTTTGTCCTCCAGATAATTGGTTATTATTATAGTCTAAATTTCGAACAATTGTTTGACTGTTTCTATACGAACCATCAACTTTTATGTTAATATCACTTTTGATAATTCCTGTTGGGTTGTCTGCCAATCTTGATGAAATTATAACATCTTTGATTCGATAACCTAGTCCAACAACATATTCAATACCTTTTACTTCTGTCAATAAATTATTATCAAAACTCATTGATAGTGAGCGTTCTTTTTTCATTTCGGCAAGAATTTTTACAGAGTTTTTCATTTCAAAATCCAAACGAACTAACGGATTAAATTGCTCTACTAAATTGACATTTCCAATTAATAATTTATTGTTGATATTACCGCCTGTATCTATACCATTAGGGTTTTTATCATATTCAAAATTAGATCTAAAAGTATTAATAGTATACGATGCTTTATAACTATTCTGTAAAGAGAAACGTTTGAATCTGTCTTTGAAAAATTGGTAACGCATCAATCCGCTATATTTGATAGTCCAGTTTGGAATTGGTATATCTCTAAAAGCATTCAATGATATTCCTGATGCATCTTTACCACTATAGGCAGCTAAGAAAGATGGTAAAAGAACAGCTTGGTTGTTTTTTCCGAAACCTACAGGGAAACCTAAATTGGCAACATTTATAGGATTGGTCAAATCTGAGTAACTTCCTTCACCATATCGCAAAATAGGATTTGCGCCATAATATTGTTCAGCCAAACGGTTTGCAACAATCAATCGGTTGTTTTTCATATCTTCAAAAGCAGCAGAGGAATTCTGATCGCTTTGACTGAATGAAGTTTTTATTAATACAGTAGTTATAGAATAATTTCCAAAACTATATGGAGACCTTGAGTTATATTGGCCATCAGTTACATCATATTGTTCAGAGAAATTGTCTACATAATTTCGGTCCGCATTTAAATCTATTTTAAAATCTGGAAACAAATCTACATTGGCAGTTAAGTTCAAAGTTTTGTTTGTAATCTGAGTAAAATTCTGATTGAAATCAGGATAATTTGTTAGCCAACCATTTTTAGCTGCTTCATAACGCACATCGTCTTGAGAGCCAAAAATAAAACCTAAAGTTGGTTTTGAAGTCCCGAAGAAACCTAATCCAGGTGTATAACCAGGAAGTACTGTTCCTTTATTGTAAGTATAATTTACTTGCAAATTTTTAACACTAGTTAACACGCCAACTAAACCATTTAGGAAAATATTACCATCAGAATTAGTTTGAACATTGGTATTTACAATTTTTTCACCTGGTTTTGGTGGAGCAACTGGTTTGCCAGAAGTTTTCTTGGTTTTCTTTGACAAACCAATATATTTATAAAACGACTCCATATTAAATGCGGTATTCAACTTATGTGAACCAGCATTTTGAATAGTATTTCCTAAATCATAATCAACACCATTTTGGCTAAAATTTGAAAGTGCCAATGAAGCTCTTTGCCAGTTATAATCACCAGTATATGAATATGTAGATTTTACAAAACTTAAAAAAGGTAATTTATTTATTGGTAAATCATAATTCAAAACAAATTGTTGTGTATGTTGATTGGAAGTTCCTGGATTAAAATAATCAGTCCAAATAGTTACATCATTTATGAGTTCGTTTTTATCATTAAGATAATTTCTAACAATATTATTTGATGATGCGGTGTAGTTTATTTTTAATGCTTTGGTCAAATTATAATTAAATCCGTATTGATAATTGAACATAAAATTTCTACGGTACAATGGGTCAAGTTCAATACCAGCAACATCTATTTGACGGAATTGTTGTTTATTATATTGTCTTATAATATTGGTGCTAAAAGATAAATTAGAAGGCAAATAGTTGAAATTAAAATCACTCAACAATTTCCAATAATCACTTTTCTTAAAAAATTTACTTTTCTTAAAAGGCTCAACAGCTTTTGGTTGAAAGGCAAAAGTATAGTCGGCAGTGGTGTTGACTTGTTGATCTATAAACCTTTCAATTTCAAAATTATGACGTTCAACTTCGTTATAAGAATAAGAAAGTGTTAAGTTTTCAGGATCATAAATATGTGGTTTTTGTTTCTCGCCTCTTTCTTTTTTAACCCCAATAAAATTGATACTTGTACGTTTGGTATAATCAATCGCTCTATTTTTTATATTGTCCTTCTCTGCTTGATTAGAAGTGATGTCGAGCACTTGTTTCAATTTTATATCTTGGTTAAAAGGGTCATATTCTGGAGTAATTGTTTCTTCACCAATTGCATAATTAAACGGTAGATTAATATTCCATTTTTTAGGCATTAATTTTCCTAAACTCAAATTGGTTACAATATTATATTGTTGAATATCTTCTCGGCTTCTTTCATTTGGACCTTGTTCTAGAGATCCAAAACCTATTGTACTCATTTTTCCAGTACCAGAAAGCGTGGCAAAGTCTGCAAAGTTGGCATCTACATTTACAACAGCAGCCATACCACCTTTGTTGTCCATATCAGACAAACGGAGTTCGTTGAACCAAACTTCACCTTTTATTGGACGCTCTGCAAATGGATTACCATTTTGGTCAAAACCACCTTTGGTATTGTTTTTTACACCAACCATTAAAGTTCGAACCAAACCAAAATTTGGATTTCCACGTACACCAATTTTCATATTTTTGGTCAAAGATGGGTCAACTTGACTCGCATTTGGATAGAAAATTTCTCCATTGGGAAGTGGTGGAGTTTCTCGTGATAGTATTTTTATTTGGGTCAATAATTCTAATGGTAACTCAATGTTGTTTTCTGCTGGCCAAATGGCTTCTGCAGTATTTGCACCCGAATCTGTAGGTTTTAAAGGTATTTCAATTTGATAAAAATTCTCAGTAAAGTCATTTCCAAATCGTATAAACGCAACCATTTCATTAGGAGCTAAAAAATTGGTGCCTAATCTTTCAGCGTGCAAAAACATACGAAGTTTTTTAAACTGACGCATATCAACACTCACATTTTTAAAAACGGCTCTTGAATCTCCAGCTTCAAGACCTGTAGTTCCATCTACTCTCAAGGCTAATGATTGTTCATTTTGATTAATTACTGTATTATTATTATACAATTGCTCACGAACAACACCTGGAGGAGATATATAATTAATTGGTTCACGATTGGCATTTTCTTGAATGTTAACCGCTTGAACATCAAAGTCGGTTAAATCATTATCTACATCTAAATCAGTAGGATCAAGACTTTTTGCATAACGTCTCCATTCGCCACGTACTAAGTCTAAAGCACCAAAACGAACAGTGATTTGATCACTAAATCCTGTCAAAAACATTCTTATAAATCGGATAGAGGTAAAATCTGAAATAGCTCCAATTGTGTTTTTATCTGAAGTGGTTACAGGTATTTTAAATTGTACCCATCTTGCTTGAGTTTCTCCTGCTGCACCAGGAATAGAAACTGTTGTTTGAAATGCATTGGTTACAAATTTTGTATTGCCAACATCCATACCTGGTTTTATATCAATACCATATTCATAATAAGCATTAAAAGTATCCATAGTATTATCTCTATTGATATCTTCAATATCGGGTAACGTAGAGTTTCCTCTATTAGCATCAGACACATTTACAGGTGAATTTCCTTGAGTACCATTGAAATTTTTATAACGATCTAAAACACTTCCGGTTGCATTCAAGAAATATTGATAGTTATCGGCGGCTGGATCTGGTAATCCTGCAAAATTGGTATAAATAGCACCTTCATCAGTATCTTTCAAACCATCAAAACCAACATCTTGAACGGCTCTGTTTGCTTCTAAAGTATCAAAAGCATAAACCAATGATTGTGAAACGGGAACTTTTCCCCAAACAGTATCGTAGGTTAGTTGATTTGAACCAGCTTCAGGTAAACCATTTTCATATTGTTTACGACCATCTTTTAATACATCTTCAGAAATAGAACCAAGATCAAAATAAATTTTACCTGTATTGGTACTTGTTTGAGGCAATGCACCTGCGCCAACATAAGGATCTAAAACCCAAAATTGTATGTATTCAACATTTGATTGTTCGAAGTTTGTAGAATTTAACGAACGTGTAATTCCTCCAAAATTATCTTGAGGGTTAGGTAAAGTATTTGTTCCTGCAGCAAGAGGGTTGTTGTTATAAGGACCTCTTTCGCTAGGATAATATGTTAAATCCAAAGTGTTTATGACTTGTAATTGTCCTGCAGCAATATCCGTATTTGGATATAACTCCTGACTCGAAATTCTACGAGTAGTAGTAAAAGAAATATCTTCGGCAGAAATTCCGTCTGGCGGACCATAAATTATAGGATCAATAGAGTACCAACTTAATTTTGCTCTTTTGTCACCGTATTTAATATCATTAAAATCTGCACCAAAATCATTATACTCACTATCTGCATTTTTAACTGGTACTGAAGAAAGTGACCAAGCAGAAGGTGAACGTAAATCAATTGTGCTTTGAGAACCTTCAAAATCATCAACATAAATAGTAGATTCTCCATTAAATTGATCGGCTTTTGGTGTGTCAGGTTTTAGATATGCAAATTCTCCTCTAAACGAAATATTAGATGGAACATCGGTATCCATAAACGGAAGTTTGTTTACCATTCTAGTAAAGAAAGGTACTTCGGTAGAAAAATTTGTATTAATTCCAAAAATGGTATTGTTTACAGATTCCTGACCATAACTAGATTTTTGGGTCAAAGGTTTTTCAGACATTTTTAATAATGTAGCGCCAAGTACAAATTTTTCAGAAAACTTGTGTTCTACATTAATACCGACAAATCGTCTGGTTTGTTGTCCAAATACTGAATTATTCTCAACAGAAACTTCAATTGGAGTATTTGATGCTTTTAATGAAGGATCTAATATTTGTACACGGCCAGCTTGATAATTTACACTGTAGTCCAATCCTTCAACCAAAACTCTACCGCCAGCAGTAACCACAACCGAACCTTTTGGTACATTAAAAGCGCCAATAGGAATTCCGTCACCGCCAGTAGATTTAAATTTTCCTTTTAATTGAAATTTGTTTTTATCACCTTCTTGCAATGCAGAGGCTTGAGTTTTACGATATAAATTTCTAAACACATATTTTTTTTGATTCAAATTATATGTGCTTTCAGTATCATCATTGTAAATTTCGCTACCATTACTCAATTTTTTAAAAATCAATTCTCCAAAAGGTTCTTTTGTGGTAAATATCAATCTACCATTTTGAGTATCTACGGTGAGTCCAGGAATAAAATCAAAGAAACCATCTCCGCCAGCTTGTGGGTCATTATTATAGTTTAGTTTGTCTACATTAAAAACTTTAAGCAAAGGAGTATCTTGTACTTTATTTTCGATATTAGGACTTGCAGGAAATGGAACTACTGGTGTAATGTAATTTAATGGCGAAGGATCAGCATAAACAATATTGAATCTAAAATCTTGTTGTTCTAGTTGGTAAGCACCTGGAATTTGATAAATATTTTTCATCATTAAATTCCAAACTGGTTTTTTAACGTTGGTTAAGTTACTTTTCAACATTTTCACAACCAAGGTTTGAGTAGTAATAGAACCAGGTTCTCCTGTTAGTGGGTCAATTGGCCCAGCTTCTGTAGCATTTACACCATCGTTACCAAATTCTCCAACTTGGTATACATTATCTCCGATTGTATATTGATACGCAACCGCTAAAACTTCATCGTTTGCTAGTTTTTGTTGTAATGAAATATATCCCAATTGCGTATTATAGGTATATTCATTTGGATTTAATTTTCTTGCATTTTCAAGTTTTGAAAAATCTTGACCTTCTATAGGTACTACGGTATTAAAACCAGCATTTGCAGTAGCAATTTCTCTAATATTTGGGTTTAGAAAACCACCACTGGAAACAATTAACTCTGGGTTGTATTGGTTGTTTTTGTTATCAACAGGTGTGTCAGTTGGTTTTAAGAAAAATCCAGCAGGAACTGGATCTACGGCAATAATTTCTTGATTGGTCAATCCTGTTAATGGTGCTTCACCTAAATCTTGTAAGGCAATAATATTTCTTAAATTATTATTCGTCGTGTTCACTCTATTTTGACGGTTGGTAATCCAAACTTCCATACGAGTAATTTGAACTCTACTATCAATAAAAGGGTAATTTTTTAATGAACTATCATATTTTTCTCTAAAATATTGAGAAAGAAAAAAGTGTCTATCTGAATCATAATCCAAACCAAAAAGCTCAAAATCTTGAACAGTTCCGCCACCTTCTGATGTTACTGTTCTGGTTTGTGATTTTTGTTCAGAGAAAACTCCTGTAACTGTGGTTTTGCCAAATTGCAATTGTGCTTTTACACCAAACAAACTTTGAGCACCACGAATTAGAGAACTATTCAAAGGTAGACTCACATTACCTACTTCAATTTTTTGAATAATATCATCTTCTGTTGGAGCATATTCTAATTTTATCAAATTCTGAAAAGCAAAAGTTGATTGCGTATCATAATTAGCATTTACGTTCAAACGAGTTCCTACTTTTCCTTGCAAACTCATACTGATACGTTGTGCAAAATCAAAATTGGTTTGGGAACGATTTTTAGGAGTTATAGCTGGATTGTCTTGTTTTGAGTGGCGTATTCCCAAATCTACTTCTACTGATCCTGTTGGTTTTACATCAATAGTATTGCTTCCGAAAATAGATTCAAAAAAACCAGAATTGATATAATATCGAGGTAATAAATCTTTTTTTGCTTCTTCGCTTCCTTCTTTTTTACCATCAATAGCATCTGATTTTTTCTTAAAATAAGCACGCATTGATTCTCTCAATGCTAACTCTTCATATTCTTTTGGTGTTAAAATAATTGGGTAGTTGATGTTGAAACCATCAACGGTATTGGTATAAATATACCTATCGGTTACAGGATCATAAGTATAGGCTTCAATAATACTTTTTGGATTATTCATTTGAAGTGTTCCTTGTGAATATCCTTTTTTGATAGTATCCTGAGCTTCTGTATCGGTTTCAGGAACAACCTGCGCATGTATGGTAAAACTAGTTAGAAAAATAAGTGCAAAGGCACTAATTTTAAGTAAAGCTTCTAATTTTTTTATGTAAAATGTTTTCAACTATTATAAATTTTTTAAAGCTTGTTTTATAATTGATTCTACGGTGGCATCTAAATCTTGACTGACAATTTTATCGACTACTTTTTCAGCCATTTTTTTGTTAAAACCTAAAACCTCTAAAGCAGATAACGCTTCATCTTTGTTTGTATTGCTTTGAGACATAGAAACTTCATCAATATCATAGATTTTTAACACTTTATCCTTCAAATCTAATATGGCACGTTGGGCAGTTTTACTTCCAATACCTTTAATAGATTGAATAGTGCCAATGTCTCCAACGGCTAATGCTTGAATAATTTGTTTTGGATCAAGTGATGATAACATTGTTCTTGCTATACTTGCTCCAATGCCAGAAACAGAAAGTAACATCTTGAAAATTTCTCTTTCTGATTTTTCAACAAATCCAAATAAAGTATGGGCATCTTCCTTAATTTGAAGATAGGTGAACAACTTTATATTTTCGGTTTGGGGTAATAAAGAATAGGTATGTAACGAAATGTTGATATGATAACCAACTCCAGCACAGTCTATAACGACTTCTGTGGGTGTTTTTTCTACTAGTTTTCCTTGTATGTGCGCTATCATTCGTTTGTTAAAGTAATCCCAAATATAACAAAATTCTTTAATTGAGATAATTTCAGTTGATTAACTATTAAAATTTTATATCTAAATTCTTCAATCGTTTGTGTTTTTCTTGTGCGTCAACAACAGCTACTGCTGCCATATTAACCATTTCTTCTACACTTGCTCCTAATTGAAAAATATGCACCGGTTTTTCCATACCCAACATTATGGGTCCAATGGAATCAACTTTATATAATTCTTTCAACATTTTGTAGGTAATATTTGCTGATTCTAAATTTGGAAAAATCAAGGTGTTTACTTTTTTGTTAGCCAATTTAGAAAATGGAAATTTTTCTTTTAGCATTTCTGGATTCAAAGCAAAGTCTACTTGAATTTCGCCATCAACTATCAAATCAGGATAATATTTATGTAAATAAGCAACTGCTTCTCTCACTTTAATTGAACTTTCGTGAGCCGAAGAACCAAAATTTGAAAACGAAACCATTGCTATTACTGGTTCTAAACCAAACATTTTAACTGTTTTGGCAGTCATCAAAGCAATTTTTGCTAAATCATCTGCAGTAGGATTGATGTTGATAGCGGTATCTGATAAAAACATAGGGCCACGATTGGTCATCATCATATTGGTAGTGGCAATTATCGAAATGCCTGGAGCTTTGCCTATCAATTGAAACATAGGTTTTACAACCGAAGGGTAACTTCTAGAATAACCAGTCACCAAGCCATCTGCTTCGCCTTCATTGACCATCATTGCAGCAAAATAATTACGTTCGCGCATCCATTTTTGAGAGTCTAATAACGAAATTCCGCTTCGTTGTCTTGCTTTCCAAAAAATATCTGCATAGCGCAATCTGCGTTTATCTTCTTCTTTTGTTTTAGGGTCATATATAGGTACATCAGCATCAAAACCGAGTTCTTCTTTAAGTTCCAAAATAACTTCCTTATTGCCAAGCAAAATTGGATATCCTATTTTTTCTTCCAAAACTATTTGAGCGGCTTTCAACACATCAAGATGATCTGCTTCAGCAAAAACGATGCGTTTTGGTTCTGTTTTTGCTCTATTTGTCAGTAATCTAACCATTTTATTATCAGAACCTAATCGTTCTAACAATTCCTCTTCATATTTATCCCAATCTAAAATAGGATGCAAGGCTACACCAGAATCCATTGCGGCTTTTGCTACAGCAGGAGCAACATGAGAAATTAATCTTGGGTCAAAAGGTTTCGGAATGATATATTCACGGCCAAAAACCAATTTCATTTCGCCATAAGCAATATTCACTTGTTCAGGAACCGATTCTTTAGCCAGAGCAGCTAATGCTTTTACAGCTGCCATTTTCATAGCTTCATTTATTTTGGTAGCACGTACATCTAGTGCGCCACGAAAAATATAAGGAAACCCAAGAACGTTATTTACTTGATTTGGATGGTCTGAACGACCAGTTGCCATAATGATATCTTTGCGAGTAGCAATGGCAAGGTTGTAATCTATTTCTGGAATAGGATTGGCCATTGCAAAAACAATGGGGTCATTGGCCATTCCTAATAACATTTCGGGTAAAAGAATATTTCCTGCAGATAATCCAAGGAAAACATCAGCACCAACAAGAGCATCTCCAAGAGAAATACCTTTTTTTCCGCTAGCATATTTGTGTTGTAATGGAGATAGGTCAAGGCGATCACTACTCAAAACACCTTCTACATCAAACATGGTAATGTTTTTAGGATTGACTCCCAAAAGCACATATAAATTGGCACAAGCCAATGCTGCAGAACCAGCGCCAGAAACCACAATTTTTACAGTTTCTATAGCTTTGTCTGCTAATTCTAATGCATTTAATAAAGCTGCTGAAGATATGATTGCAGTGCCATGTTGGTCATCGTGCATCACTGGTATATTCAATTCTTCAACCAATCGGCGTTCTATTTCAAACGATTCAGGAGCTTTTATATCTTCAAGATTGATCCCTCCAAAAGTAGGGGCAATATTTTTGACAGTTTCTACAAATTTATCAATGTCTTTGGTATCCACTTCAATGTCAAATACATCAATATCGGCAAATATTTTAAATAATAATGCCTTTCCTTCCATTACGGGTTTTGAAGCTTCTGGACCAATGTCTCCAAGACCTAAAACCGCAGTTCCGTTGGTGATTACTGCAACGAGATTGCCTTTGGCAGTGTATTTATAAACATTGTTGATGTCTTTGGCGATCTCCAAACAAGGTTCTGCGACTCCTGGTGAATAGGCCAACGATAAATCTCTTTGTGTAGCATATTTTTTAGTGGGCACGACCTGTATTTTACCTGGAGTTGGTTTGGCGTGGTATAATAAAGCTTCTCTTCTTTTACTATTTTTATTCATTTGGGCAGCATTTTATTCCGACTTACAAAGGTAAAAGTCTAGAGTGAAATAGGAAATTTTTTAAGAGATAGTTTTCGGAAAGTTTTCGGAGTGGTGGAGGTGTTGAAATTATATGTGATAGCAAACATTTTTATTAGCAGCAGTTTAGGCTTTTCTAATATGCTTTTTCCTACTGTTTGCTACAATCTTTCATTGTAAGATTCTTTCTCAATCTCACAATAACAGGATTTTCACTTCCATCAGAGGAAGTTGACTGTGATTTTATCATGCTTAAGGGTACGAGCAAGATGCTCGCACTAGCTGATCATTTGGTTGGATGTAGATAAGTTGTGAAAATTGTATTCCACATACATTCCACATACACTCCACATACACTATGTATGCTTTATCCATGCCTTTGCTATGAAGTAGCTATGGTTGAAGTCTCTTTGTAATATAACTATTTAGGTTGTAAAATCAATCCTATTATTTATTTGAAGATAAATAAATCCATCCAATAAAAGGCTCAGGATAATCTTTATCATTAAGTTTTAGGATATAATAATAGACATTGGAAGGCGAATTTTTATGGTCAATACGAAATCCAGTGTTAGGATATCCATCCCATTCGGGTGTGTTGTTGTTTCCTGTCCAGATAAGTTGACCCCAACGATTGTATACTTCCAATTCAAAATGCAAAAAAATATCAATCAAACCATCAATATGAAAAGTATCATTGAAGGTGTCATTATTAGCAGAAACCCAATTGTATATTATTGGAGGGCAATTTTTGGTAGTTAGTAAAAAAGAGGTAGTATTATAACAATGTTCGTTTTCGACTCTAACATAAATTTCTTTTGGTGTTGTTTGCGCTACATAATTGTTTGGGATTATTATTTCATTTACATCGTTTTGTGCATCTTCAAGCGTTGAATAAAACCCTGTGAAAGTATCGGTTGTGTTAGCTAAAACAGCATTTTCGTAACTAGAAAAATCAAAAGTTCCGCTAGTTAATCCTTGATTACAGGAAGTTAAATTTTCTAATGGTTTAAAACCTGGCAATTGGTAATAATCCAATGTAAACGAAATATAACTATAACAAAATCCGCTATAGACACTTACAAATATTTCTTTTGGAGTTGTGTTTGGTAAATATGAACTTGTATTTATAATGGGTTTTATATTAGCATTTGCATCTTCTGAGGTTTCAAAAAAACGAACTGTATCTGTTGGATTTACAGCAATTGCACTAGCATAATTTGAGAAATCAAAAGCGGAGGATTCATTTATTCTACAAGTAAATAAGTCATCAGGAATATTGAAGCTAGGATAAATTTTTAGATTAATTTCAAACGAAGTAATACTATTACAATGGGCATTATCAAGACGAACATAAACAGTAGTTGAAGCAGAATTAACAGTATAATTTGTAGTATTAGTTATAGCATTTATATTGAAAGTAGCATCAGATATAGTGTTGAAAAAACGAACTGTATCTGTTGGGTTTACCAATACTAAGGAGGCATAATTTGAAAAATCAAACACAACAGTTGTGAGATTAGAAACACAAGAATATAAATTGGGTAAAACGTTAAACTGTGGCGAAACCCATAATGAAAATGGAGTAGTAGAAGTGTTGTTGTTTTCTATAAATTCGGCTTCAACTCCAGTACCAGTACCATTGTCGTCAACGACTAAATTTAATGAAAAATCATTTGGAATCTCATTTGGAATTATAAGAGTAATTTGACCGCTTTCGCTACCATCTACAAGGATGTCGTTTTGAGTTTGCGCTTGTGCGACCAATACATTGTTGGCGTAAAATGCAATTGGAGTTTGGGCATCAAGTAGATGATTGCAATTAAAATTATTAACGGTATAATCAATGGTTATTGACCTAGAATTACAGGATTGTGCTATTGCATTGGTTACAATAGTTGCATCTGGTAATTCGCTATTGAGTTTTGTAACTACTACATTCATTAAAACCACATCTTGTCCAGAAGTAAGCTGAATTTCAGCAGTTAAATCGCCAATTTGTATGTTGTTTTGTATGTCATAAATATCCAAATCCATATTGTATAATGTGGAACTTCCGGTGATGTTATTTGTACCATTGAAAGCATTGTCTGGTGGATTTAAAATATTGGTTAATATAGCATTGTTAAGTTTTAAGGTTTCTCCAATTGCAAGATTATTGTCGCCTTCCCAAGCAACAAAACCAATTTTCGCACCTATATTATCTATAACATTTAAACTATTTAAAGTAATGTTTAATGCAGGTGGAATACTTTCTAAACCATCATAAATGTTGATTTGATTTACAGGAAAACTAGCATCTTCATACACAATAACTATTGCCCAACCGGCAAAATTGGTTCTGCGTTCACAATAAAGAGGTTCGTTTATTAAAACTTGTGAAATGTCTAAATCAGAAAGAGTATAGGTACCATTTCCTGTTGTTGTAACTTGAGTGGTTATATCGCTAAATGCACTAAAATAAGGCAAACCAGTACTAGCAGAAATAGTTGAAAAAATTCTTTGCGGAGTAATGGCAACCAAATTTAAATGTATGTCATAATCGCCAGAACCAGAACCAGCCCAATACAAATAGGCAGCAACAATAGTTTGATTGGGACTTAAATTTAAATCGGCAGAAGAGGATTGTACAGTCATGTTTTCACAACCATCAGTAGTATTGTTTTCGCCAAGATTCATCGTGTTTCCTACAAAAGTGAAATCATATTGCCCATTAAATTGATTATACAACCCAACATTTTGCCCAAAAAGGGAAAAATCAGTTAAGAGTAATATAAAAAAAACGAATAAAAGTAATTTTGATTTCATTAAAAAAACTAATTGAGTGTTTAAAGTTAAGTTTTTTATTTGAATTAAATGTCAATGGTTAAAATAGAAGTTAAAATTCAATTGTCCTGCTGCGTAAAGTTTATAGACTTTGAGTCGATATTGATTATTATATTTATCAAATATTAAAAAAAATCAGCAAAGGCTGAGAAATATAAAACCACTATAAAATTACCCATTTCTAATTAATACTTAAAGAATCAGGTATTTTCAATTTTTTAAATAATTTTTGAAATTGATTTTTTGAAATTACTAAATAGTTTTTGTTGCTTTTTTTATTTAAAATATAATAATTTATTTTTTGCTTTTCCATTTTAATAAATAGACTATTATTGTTAAGAATACTATCAGTAATAGATTTTGTATATCCAATTTTATTTTTACCTTTTAATTTTGAGATTTCATAAAAAAAGAAATCTCCGCTACCGCACGAATCCTTTCGTGTGGTTTATATCTTAAAATACTGAAAAACACAAATACCATCAAGTAATCCTTTTTCTCCAGCATAATCGCACGCACTACTATATTTATAATCTTCGGGTCTAAATAC
>JAYTIV010000112.1:0-26968 GCA_043731625.1 Flavobacterium sp.
AACTAGTATATATGTCTGATAAATTCAGACATATCACTCCTAATTTGGCATGCTATGTCTGAATAAATACAGACTTTTTCTAAAGTCAAATATAATTAAAAAACGGTTTACAAAACAGCAATCAATCTTTTTATTTGTTTTTAATACTTTTAAAGCCAAATAGAAGTAAATAAAAAAATACAGTTAAACTTGAGCGTTATATACAGTACATAATACCATATTAATAGGTCTACCTAAACTGCCTTGTCAAAAAACAAGCTATAACAATACTAAAAAACAACAATCAAGCCACATAAACCACTTCCAAAACCACATCAGACGCCTGCTGCAACGGATAGTAAACCCCATTGACCTCTTGCACATAATGAGCAAATACAACCCCAACAGCAGTTCCGTTTTCAGGAATGGCTTCCAGTGGACCTAACAAATAATCACCCATACTGTCACCATTCAAATAAACAGAATCACTAACAACTAACCTAAATGCAGCTTGGTCAAAATCAAATTTCAAAAAACCAACACTTAGTTTCAAATGGGTCGCACCACCAGGAAAATCAAGCAACCTGCCATCAAAACCCATAAGCTGTAATCCAGTGACAAAATCAAACCGATACGGCTGATGCAAAAGCCCTTGCAAAGAGGTTCCAGCGGTTAAAACAGCATGCTCCAAATAGGCTTTGCCAGCTTCAGTTTGAAGCCCACTGCCCACATTTCTTTTACCTCTTTCAGAAACTACATCACAAGACTTTATTTGGGTAAACAACCGCACCATCCGTTGATGCAATTCCCCATCTTTAATCTGAGTAAGAAAAGGAGCAAGGCTTTGTTTAAAATATTTTACAGTCTGCATACATCCTTTAAACTCCGATCCATTTTCCCGAACACGCACCATCGACGGATGATTTTTAATAGCATTTCCATTAAAACCACCACCAGCAGTACGTGCAATAGGAACACCTTTTCTCATATAAAAATTCAAACCATGAAGTGTACCCGTAAAATGAAGCAATCCTTTAACTTTGGCCATAAGTGCTTATATTAAATGAAAAGTAAAAGTAGTAAATTAAGAGATAAAAATACTATTTTAAAGTAAAATTATAGTAAGAATACAATAAGATTATAATAAGTATATAGTAACTATATAGTAAGGTATAGTACAATACAACCTTATAAATAAAACGAGCAAGTAAAACCAAAGGATAGCAAAAAACAGAAGAAACAAAAGACAAAGACAAAAAAGAAGAGCGATATTTCCCTTAAAAAAAGAGGATTTTAGGCTTGGCATACGATTGAGATAGGTTCAATACTTTAAAAAGTAAAAATAACATGACACAACCAATTGTATTTCAGTAGTTAACGTTTTCAAATAGAAAGCAGAGGTTTAAAAACAAAAACAGCCTATAAATCATACAATCTATAGGCGGTTACTATGGTGGTGGAGTCGGGGAGAATCGAACTCCCGTCCAAACAAGCAATCAAAAAACTTTCTACACGCTTATTTCCTGTTTGGGTTTTCGACGTTGGGCTAGGACAGAAACAACCACCAAACGCTTATCTTCTTAATTTCGAAAAGGCACCGAAGCTTTACCCAATCTAGGTTTAAATTTACGATTTACCTTGATCGACCGCTATAAACCAAAGCTTTCGAGGTAAATCCTGCTTTCCTACCTGGTAGGAACGAGGCTAATCTTACTATAATTCAGATTATGCAGCAAGAGCGTAGTTTCCTTCGCCGTGTAAGTGTTTTGAGACCTTTTATTAACGAGAATTGTCCCAGTTCTCGACGTGCTTACTTTTCAATTCGACTTGCTGTCAAAACCAGTCGACCCCATTTTTTTTATAGGTCAGCAAAAGTAATGCCTTTTTTAGTTTTTTGCTATCAAAATCAAAAAATATAAAGAAGAATGCGAAAAAGGTTAATCTTCATCTGCAAATTCAAAAGGATAATCACCAAATAAGGGCGCCAATTTGCGAACAGCATAAACGTTTTTGGTGAACTTATTAGATAAGGCTATTATCGTCGTGTGGTCTTTGACAAGCGAAATATAAGAGGAAGTGTTGCCATGCCACCATCCATTATGAAAATAAAACTTTTGTCCCGTTTCCCATTCCACCATTCTAATACCCAAACCATAGTTTTTGGTTCCCTTATGCTCATTACTATACCCTATATAAATTTGACTGCGCAACTTGGGGTTCAAAAAAGTAGGTGCATTTCTCGCCAAATCAAATCGCAACAAGTCTCTTGGGGTAGAATAAATGTTTTTATCACCATAAACCGCATCGAGATAATCCCAAGCCAGTGACATATTATTGCATTTATAAGACGGAATGGCAGAGGTTCTGTCTTTTTCATAATCAAAAACATACGTATTTTTCATTCCCAAAGGTTTAAAAATCATTTCTTCCATCGCTTCTCGATAATTCAAGCCTGTAATTTTTTCTATAATCAAGGCCAACATGGCATAATTAGTATTACAATAACTAAAATGGGTATCAGTTGGATATTCTAAAGCAATGTTTTTCTCAGAAAAGAGATTTAAAATATCCTGATTGGTTAAGGTGTTCTTACGATCCCAAACGCCTTTGTCTTCCGTAAAATAAGCATAATTACGCAAACCACTACGGTGACTCAATAAGTTTTTTACAGTAATCTCTGGATAAGGAAAGTGGTCAAGAATAGTAGTTACTTTTTGATCCAATGCAATTTTATTACGGTCAATCAATAATAAAACAGCAGTAGCAGTCAGTACTTTACTGACCGATGCAATATGCAAAGGGGTTTCAGATGTAATTTGGGTTTCTTTCTGGCAATCGCCAATGCCTTGGTATTTTTCATATATAATTTGACCATTTTTGGCCACTAGAAAACTAAAATTGCGGTTTTCATCTTTCCAATATTTATCACAAAATTGCTGAATAGAAGCTCTTTTTGAGGCTATAAAAGAAGCATTAAGTTTTTCGTATTGTACTACTGATGGAATAATGGTAGGCAACCCATTTTCTGAAGTTTCGTGGTACACACCTTCAAATTTATCGCTTTTAGTACATCCGATAAATAAAAGAGTGAAAAATATAGAGAGGATAGAGGTTTTAATAGTCATGGGTATAGTTTGTAAACAAATATAACAAAACAAAAGAGTGTTAGAAATCACTTTGTGAAAAGGGTTGTAAACAATTTATTAACTATTTCCAGTAATTCATTGATTGTTAAAGAGTAAAACCAATAATAATTTTGGCTAAAAAGTTTTGAAATCGATTTCTTAAAACGGTACATTTGGCCTCGAAATAAAATGGAAGTAAGAAGAATGAAATTCGGAATCATAAAAGAAAGAAAAGTACCTGTAGATCGTAGAGTCGTTTTTACGCCAGACGAATTGGCACGATTAAAAGCAGAACATCCAGAAGCACAAATAAAAGTCGAAAGCTCGGATATCAGAATATTTACAGACCAACAATATGCCGACAAAGGAATAGAAATCACAACAGATTTGTCAGATTGTGACGTGCTTTTTGGGGTAAAAGAAGTGCCTGTAGAGGCTTTAATTCCCAACAAAAAGTATTTCTTTTTTTCACATACTATAAAAAAACAACCACACAACAGAAAATTACTAAAAGCCATTTTAGATAAAAAGATTGAACTCTACGATCACGAAACGATTGTAGATGCCAAAAACAAACGATTAATAGGTTTTGGTCGTTATGCCGGTATAGTAGGAGCATATAATGGGTTGAGAGCCTTTGGTTTAAAATTCGAATTGTTCAACATTCCAAAAGCAGAAACACTTTCTGGTAAGCAAGCGTTAATTGACAAGCTAAAAAGACAAACCTTACCACCGATAAAAATAGTACTTACCGGTCACGGAAAAGTAGGAATGGGTGCCAAAGAAATTCTTGACGGAATTAAAATTAAAGAAGTTTCAGTCGAGAATTTCCTTTCCAAAAGATACGATGGTCCAGTGTATACCCAATTAGATGTTTTAGAGTACAACAAACGCAAAGACGGCAAAGTACTAGGCCACGAAGATTTCTACAAAAACCCCAAAGACTACGTTTCAGATTTTGAACGATTTACAAAAGTAGCCGATATATTTATGGCGGGTCATTTCTACGGCAATGATGCACCCATAATCCTTTCTCAAGAAATGCTAAAAGCGCCCAATTGCAATATCAAAGTAGTGGCTGATATCTCTTGTGATGTCGATGGTCCTATAGCGTGTACCATCAAAGCCTCTACAATTGAAGATCCATTATTTGGATATTTACCTTCAGAAAACAAAGAAGTTCCTTATACACATCCAGGTGCAATTGTGGTAATGTCAGTAGACAATTTACCTTGCGAATTGCCAAAAGATGCCAGCGAAGGTTTTGGCGAAATGTTTATGGAACACGTGATTCCTGCCTTTTTTAATGGTGACAAAGACGGTATCTTGCAAAGAGCCAAAATAACCGAAAACGGCAAACTTACCGAAAGATTCAAATACCTTCAAGAATATGTTGATGGCAAATAAGTACTAATCATGACCTTTTTTTCGTTTTTTAAGCATATAATTTATTATAAAATTCAATAAATAGTATCTATATTTGGAGATTAAACTTCTATATAAATGAAAAATATATTTATTCTTCTACTATCAGTATCCTTTATGCTTTGTACGGCACAAAGAGTACAATCTCCTTCAAAAGCAATTGATTTAGATTTTAAATTAGGTCAAAAAGGAATGCCAACGTATGCTGTTGCCTACAAAAACAAACCCGTAATATCTCAAAGTAATATGGGTGTTAAATTAAAAGAGGGTGCAGATTTGGCCTCTCATTTTGTAATAGATAGTGTGAAAAATGTTACTTTCAATGAATCTTGGAAACCAGTTTTAGGGGAACAATCAAGTATCAACAACCATTATAACGAGATGACAATTGCCCTCACTCAAATGGGGACAGGAAAGAAACTAAATATTATTTTTCGTGTTTTCGATGAAGGTGTTGCATTTAGATATGATTTTCCTAAACAAAAAGACTTGAATTATTTTATCATAGCTGACGAAGTAACCCAATTTAATTTGACAGAAAACTACAAAACATTTTGGTTACCTGGTGATTTTGATAGTCAAGAATATGCATACAACGAAACCTTGTTTTCTGATATCAATACCAATAAAATTGATATGAATAATGGTATTGGTCTAAAATCTATTTCTGGGCAATATGTTATTCAATCACCTTTAATGATGAAATCACCTTCAAATTTATATTTGAATATTTTTGAAGCAGCAGTGGTAAATTATCCTGTGATGCACCTTGATGTTAATCCAAGTGAGTTTAAATTAACCTCCCATTTAGTTCCAAATGCAATTGGAGACAAAGCATACCTACAAACACCTTGTGTATCACCTTGGAGAACAATAATGGTAAGCAATGATGCACGTGATATTGTAAGTTCTAAAATGATTTTAAATTTAAACGAACCTTGTAAAATTGATGATACTTCATTTATCAAACCTATGAAATATGTTGGAATTTGGTGGGAAATGCACGTTGGAATATCTACTTGGGATTATGCAGGATCGCAAAATGCTCAAAATGCGGCAGGCAAATCTATACCAACAGGTAAACACGGTGCAACTACCAAAAACACAAAAAAATATATTGATTTTGCTGCAAAAAATGGCTTTGATGGTGTATTGGTTGAAGGTTGGAATGTAGGTTGGGAAGATTGGTATGGCAATTGGAAAGAAGAAGTATTTGATTTTACAACCCCTTATCCAGATTATGATTTAAAAGAAATAAATGATTATGCAAAATCAAAAGGAGTAAAAATGATTATGCATCACGAAACTTCAGGTTCTGTGGCTAATTATGAAAGACACCTTGATCGTGCATTAAATCTAATGAAAGATTACGGTTATCCTGCTGCAAAATCAGGTTATGTAGGTAAAATAATTCCTCGTGGCGAGTTTCATGATGGTCAAACGATGGTCAATCATTTTAATTTTGTAGCAAGACGTTTTGCAGATTATAAAATGATGATCAACTCACACGAAAGTTCACGACCAACAGGATATAGCAGAACGTATCCAAACTATATTGCAGCAGAAGCAGCAAGAGGAAACGAATTTAATGCTTGGAGTACAGGAAATCCTCCTATGCACGAAACCATTTTACCTTTTACAAGATTACTTGGCGGACCAATGGATTATACACCAGGTATTTTTGAAATTAAAATGAATATTTATGATCCTAAAAAAACCGAACAAGTACATACAACTTTAGCTAAACAATTGGCGCTATACATCACAATGTATTCTCCTTTGCAAATGGCTGCAGATTTAATAGAAAATTATGAAAAATACCCAGATGCTTTTCAATTTATCAAAGATGTGGCTGCAGATTGGCAAGAGTCTAAATATCTTGAAGCAGAACCTGGCGATTATTTAACAATTGCTAGAAAAGCTAAAAATTCAGAAAACTGGTTTCTTGGCGCTATTACTGATGAAAACCCGAGAAATACCGAAGTAAAACTAGACTTTTTATCACCAAATAAAAAATACAAAGCCATTATCTATCAAGATGGAAAAACGGCTCATTGGCAAAAAAACCCAATTAGTTATGAGATAAAATCAATGATAGTGACTTCAAAATCTAAATTGAAATTGGTTTTAGCAGCAGGAGGAGGAACTGCAATTAGTTTTATGCCAATTCCTTAATAACTCATTTATTTGAATCAAAAAACGAAACGCAAACGTTGTAATTTTAAAATATTGAAACAATTGAAATCGATTTCGTTAATAACTAATTATATATTTTTAGAGTCTGTTTTGTATTAAATGTATATTTATCAAAAATTAACTTTAAAAATAGCAGTATCACAATTATTAACCTCAATTTATTAAAAATTATTAATTAATGAATCCAACCACTACCAAAACCAACAATTCAGCACTTTACACGTTAATCACCGTCTTTTTCTTTTGGGGATTTATTGGTGCATCAAACGGAGTATTTATTCCTTTTTGTAAAATTAAATTTGGGCTAGATCAATTTCAAAGTCAGTTAATAGATTTTGCTTTTTATGGTGCCTATTATATTGGTGCTTTGCTGCTTTTTATTTTTAGTAGTATGGCCAATAAAGACATCCTTAACGGATGGGGTTTCAAAAAAGGAATTATCAATGGACTATTAATCAGTACTTTTGGAGCTGCATTTATGATTTTTGCAGTTACTCAAGGTAGTTATTTATTAATATTAGCAGCTTTATTTGTAGTAGCTCTTGGTTTTTCATTACAACAAACATCTGCACAACCCTTTGCTGCATCATTAGGTGATGCTCATACCGCCTCAAATAGATTAAATCTTGCTGGAGGTATTAACTCATTTGGAACTACAATAGGACCAATAGTTGTTTCTATGGCATTATTTGGTGTAATTGCTGGAGCAAACCTTGAAGAATTTGCAAAAAAAGCAAACTCATTAGACAAAATGGAAATTCTTTATGTTTTTGTTGGTGGATTGTTTTTATTAGCTGCAGCATTATTTTATTTTTCTAAAAAATTACCTTCAGGAAAAAGTGATTCAACATTTGAACCAGCAAGCAAAGCAATGAAAACATTAATTGCAATTACAGCTATTCTTGTTGTTATTTTTGGTTACATATTCGCAAGATATGAAGATGCTGAGTTCATTACTAGATTTATTGAAAACAATGAAAAAGATTATTTAGGTTTAAATTTAACTATTGCAACACTTGTTGTTATTGTTTTCGGATTGCTTTTTGCAAATGCTAGAGCTCAGAAAAACCCAGAAGGTTGGGGTGCAATGAAATATCCACAATTGGTTTTGGGAATGTTAGGTATTTTTACCTATGTTGGTGTAGAAGTAACCATTCAAAGTAATTTAGGAGAACTATTAAATACTGATAGTTTTGGTAATATTTCGGGTTCTGCTTTGGCGCCATATATTTCAATGTATTGGGGAAGTTTAATGATAGGACGTTGGGCTGGAGCAATTTCGGTTTTCAACCCATCAAATTCTGTTCGAAAAATATTATTAATTGTGGTTCCTTATGTAGCTTTTGGAGTGGTGCTTTTTGTAAATCATATTTCAGGTCAAGATGTAACTCCATTATATGCTTATGCAGCTGTAGTTGCTTTTCAAGTAGCTGGTTTTTTCTTAGGACAAGATAAACCATCAAGAACGTTAATGATTTTTGGATTAATGGGAATGATTGCTATGATGATAGGTTTATTTACAACAGGAACTATTGCCATTTATGCCTTTATGAGTGGTGGTTTATTTTGTAGTATTATGTGGCCAGCAATATTCTCTTTGGCAATTACTGGATTAGGAAAATATACTTCTCAAGGTTCAGCCTTTTTGGTTATGATGATTTTGGGTGGAGGAATTATACCACCATTACAAGGTAAAATCTCTGATATTATAGGTATTCATCAATCTTACTTTATTCCTGTTATTTGTTTTGCCTATTTGGCATACTACGGATTTGTTGTAAAAGGAATCTTGAAAAAACAGAATATAGATGTAGATGCCATAGAAGTTGAAGCAAGTCATTAAAATTTTAATAAACGAAATAAAAATCCCTTTTAGAAAGTACTAAAAGGGATTTTTTTATTTTTCCATTTTAAAATAATAATCTGCCGAGTTTTTTCCGCCTCCATAAAACAAGAAAAAAAGACTAACCGATAAAGTTACAATAGAAAGTAATAAGTTTAGGGCATTTAAATCTCCAATAAAATTTATGATTACTGCACCAAATAATATAGGTAATTGAGCAATAATTGCCCAACGAGTTAACAATCCAAAAATAATCATAATTCCTCCCATAATATGTGCAGCAGCTATGTAATGAAACGTTAACATTCCGCCCAAAAAGTTGGTCAAAGGCGCTATTAAATCTTCGAATGCTCTATTATCTGTGATGAAAGAAGCACCTTTATAAATCAAAAAAGCACCTAGAATTACTCGTAAAATATAAAGTGAATTATAGGAATGAGCATTTGCCCATTTATTCAAACCTTTTATTGTAGTTTCCATAATAATTTAGTTTAAAATTAAAAACTAAGTTACTTAAAAACAAGGACATAAATTATAAAAAAGAATAAAATATTTACTATTAATTTTTAGTATTTACTAAAAATCCACTGTTAAATACTGCAAAATCAGATTTATTTGAGATTTTTGAAGGATATTTTTTCCATGAAGTTGTAGGTTCTATTCTAATTTTTTTGCCTTTTATAATAATATCTAATGGCATATTAAATTCTATGAGATCACTTTTCCATCGATATTCTAATTTCTTTTTTTTGATTTGATATTCAAAAGTGGGAATGTTTTTAAAGTATAAATAGTGTTTAAATACAGGAGTTAAATTGAGTCCACTTTCTTGATTAAAAAATGCGATTACAGTTTCGGTATCAATAATTTTATGACGATAAGTTTGAGAATATTTAAGTAGTAAATCCCACCATTTTGTGTCATCACCAATAATATGTCTGATGGTGTTGAGCAATAAAGCACCTTTGTAATACATATCGCCAGAACCTTCATTATTAACACCATAATGACCAATAATGGGTTTGTCGTTGTCGATATTATTCTTTAAACCATTAATATAAATCTGTGATTTTTGGTACCCATATTGGCATTCCAAAAAAACCGATTCGGTATAACAAGTAAATCCTTCGTGAATCCACATATCGGCAACGTCTTTACTAGTAATACTATTGCCAAACCATTCGTGCCCACTTTCGTGAATGATAATAAAATCGAACAATAAACCAATTCCAGTTCCTGATAAATCATTTCCTAAATAGCCTTTCATATATTGATTTCCGTAGGCTACAGCACTTTGATGTTCCATTCCTAAATAAGAAGATTCTACCAATTTATAACCATCTTCAGCAAAAGGATAAGTGCCAAATTTACTTTGAAAACAATCCATCATTGGTTTTACTTCTTCAAACTGAATTTTTGCTTTGGCTTCGTTTTCTCGCAACACATAATAATCCAAATCGAGACCTTTATAATTTTCTCCAAAATGAACATAATCACCTATATTAACTGTGATGTCGTAATTATTGATAGGATTTTTTACTTCCCAATCCCAACGGGTATAACCATTTTTTAAATCTTCTTTTCCAACAAATCGGCCATTAGATACATTCATCAAATTGTTTGGAACAGCAACTTTTATTGTAGCACCCAAATCAGGTTCGTCGGTTTGAGAATCTTTGCACGGAAACCATAAACTAGCTCCAGTACCTTGAACTGCAACACCAACCCAATGATTATTGTTACTATCTTTTGTAAAAACAAATCCGCCATCCCAAGGAGCACGTTTGGCTATAATTGGATTTCCAGAATAATAAAAACGGAGTTTCTGTTGAGAATTTAAAACTAAAGGCATTTCAAAATCAATAAAAACAGCATTGAATTCTCTATTATATTTCAATTTTTTGTTATTGAAAATAATACTATCCACTTTCATATTTTCGAACAAATCAACTTGTATTTTAGAACTTGGTGCAACTACATTAAATAAAATATCATTATATCCAACAATTGATTTTTCACTTGGGTTTATTTTAATATTCAAATCATATCTCAAAACATCATAACATGTTCGTTCCGGGCGTAAACTTCCGTGAAGCGAATCTTTTCTGGTAAAAGTTTCTTGAGCAGTAAGATTTAGAAAACTTAAAAATAGAAAGGAAAGTAGTATTGTTTTTTTCATGATATAAAAATAAAAAAAAATCTACTAGGTTAGTAGTAGATTTTAGCTTTTGTTACAATTAAAGATGTATTATTTCATTTCATTTTTTTTAATATCTTCTAATATCCAATTCATTTCGGGATCATTATTTTTGATTCTATCTTCTAATGTTGGAGTGATTTCTTTATCTGGAAAAACACCACGACCAAATGTTTCTGTTTGATAGTTTGGAGTACAAGCCATTAAACCAATTTTGATTTTATTTTTTGAATTCGGCAATTCTACTACAGGCATCATCATAGCAACTGTTCCGTTATAAGCTCCTCCAGTTTCTTCACCAACAAACGTGGCTCTTTTTGACCCTTTTAAATTTGTAGAAATAATACTTGATGCCGAAAAACTGCCACCATTAATTAACACATAGATTTTCCCTTTAAAGGCATTAGAACTGAGTTTTTGTGGTTTTGCATATGTTGAAAAATAATAATTCCCATCATTTTTTTTGTGTACTTTAAAATACAAATAACTATAGACAAATGGAGCTCCAATAACTTTTAAAGTTTTTAAAAATATTGATCCTCCTTTAAAATAGTCAATGTTAAACATACTAGTTTTTGATACAACTTCAGATTTATTTAAAAAAACAAATGTTGAATCTGCTAAATAGGAATATAATTCTGAAATTTCTGGTAATCTACCGCCACTATTATTGCGTAAATCTATAATTAATGTTTTGGCTTTTTTATCAGTAATCTTTTTAAAACTTTCTTCATAGAATATGCTAAAATCTCCTTTAGAGAAACTATTAATTTTTATAATAGCAATGCTACTGTCTTTTTCATTAAATTTAAATTCTCGGTTATTCCTTTTTGCGATATCGTCATAACCATAAGTGCTTTTGTCAATTTTTATTGCTTTTTCTTTAATTTTATTTATTTCCTTTTCAGAGGTAGTTAATTTTTTTGTGTTATTTTTTTTATTAATCCCTGTTGTGTCAACTACTTTTCTTTTTATGTAAACTGTTTTTATACTGTCATTAAATTTAAAATCATATTTCAAACTGTCTTTATAACCATTTTCAAAAATATAAAATCTAGTAAATGCTCTTGCAGAATAATTTTTCTTGAATGTAGTATTAAAACCGTCTGAGGTGAAATAGTTATTATATTCTTTGATTAAATCGACAGGATTTTTATTATTTATGGAAACAACTTCTGTTCCGGTTTTTATAGATTTATCATAAGATTTATTTTTTACAACATATAATTTATCATTAAAAAGCTCAAAATCAAATTGTGATAATGGACTAATTCCCTTTTTTGCGATAGCTTTGGTTTCTTTTGTGGTATAAATTTTTATTGCTGGAGACACTATTAAGTGTCCTTGTCGAACTGATGAAACTACAGGACTTAATTTTTTATAAAATTCCAAACTTGTCATTGGTTTTGAAATTGTATTTTTTAAGCTATCAAATTTGAAATCCAAATCTTTTTTAGAAATATACCAATTTAATTTTGGATGCAGTCTTTGTAATTTTTTGTACGCAAAATCAACATCAGATTTTAATTTATTTTCAGAAATTAAATCATTTAAATGTGCATTGTGTTGTTTAATAGAGTTGCAACTAATGCAAAAGCTAAAAAAAATGATGAATAAAATTATTTTTTTCATAAAAAAGTTGACTTATTTGATATCAAAAAATATGTTTTATAGAAATAAAAAAAAAGTTATTTTAAACTTGCAAAACACCCATATTAAATTTCTTTTCAATAGGTGAGTGGTTGGCAGCTTCAATCCCCATAGAAATCCAAGTTCTTGTATCTAATGGGTCTATGATTGCATCGGTCCATAATCTAGAAGCAGCATAATAAGGAGAAACTTGTGCATCATAACGAGCTTTTATTTTATCAAATAGGGCTGTTTCTACTTTTTCATCTACAATTTCACCTTTTGCTTTAAGCGATGAAGCTTCAATCTGAACCAATACTTTTGCGGCTTGTGTGCCACCCATAACGGCAAGTTCGGCACTTGGCCAAGCAATTATTAATCTAGGATCATAAGCTTTTCCGCACATGGCATAATTTCCTGCGCCATAAGAATTGCCTATAATTACCGTAAATTTTGGCACCACTGAGTTGGAAACGGCATTCACCATTTTGGCACCATCTTTTATAATACCACCATGTTCACTTTTAGAACCCACCATAAAACCCGTTACATCTTGGACAAAAACTAGAGGGATTTTCTTTTGGTTGCAATTGGCTATAAATCGTGTAGCTTTATCAGCAGAGTCTGAATAAATGGCTCCGCCAAATTGCATTTCGCCTCTGGCAGTTTTTACCACTTTGCGTTGATTGGCAACAATACCAACTGCCCAACCATCAATTCTGGCATAAGCAGTTATAAGTGTTTTTCCATAATCACCTTTATATTCATCCATTTCAGAATTGTCTACCAACCGCTTTATGATATCGAACATATCATATTGGTCAGCACGTGATTTTGGAATGATACCATACATTTCTTTTTCATCTAAGGCAGGTTTTTCAGATTTTTCTCTATTGAATCCTGCTTTGTCATAATCTCCAATTTTGCCTACTATACTTTTTATTCTGTCAAGCGCATCTTTATCATCTTTGGCTTTATAGTCTGTAACACCAGAAATCTCACAATGCGTTGTTGCTCCGCCAAGAGTTTCATTATCAATTGTTTCGCCAATAGCAGCTTTTACTAAATAGCTTCCGGCTAAGAAAATACTCCCGGTTTTATCTACAATCATAGCTTCATCACTCATTATTGGAAGGTATGCTCCACCAGCAACACAACTTCCCATAACTGCTGCAATTTGTGTAATTCCCATACTCGACATAATGGCATTGTTTCTAAAAATACGTCCAAAATGTTCTTTATCAGGAAAAATTTCATCCTGCAATGGGAGATAAACTCCTGCAGAATCAACTAAATAAATTATGGGCAATCTATTTTCGATGGCAATTTCTTGAGCTCTCAAATTCTTTTTGCCTGTTATAGGAAACCAAGCACCAGCTTTTACAGTGGCATCATTGGCTACAACTATGCATTGTTTGCCTTTGATATATCCTATTTTTACAACTACACCACCAGATGGACATCCGCCATGTTCAATATACATTCCATCACCTACAAAAGCACCAATTTCTATACATTTTGCTTTATCATCAAGTAAATAATCGATACGTTCACGAGCAGTCATTTTGCCTTCGGAATGTAACTTTTCGATTCTTTTTTCTCCACCACCCAATTTTACTTTTGCAAAGCGTTGTTTTAAATCTGAGAGTAAAAGTTTATTATGATCTTCGTTTTTGTTGAAGTTAATATCCATTTTATTTTAAATTGATTGTGTTTGTATTTGTGTGGCTAAAATACAAAAATCAGATTAATATTTTAAATTATTAAAACCTATTACTTATTGTCTAAATTGATAATAACTTAACATTAACTTAACATTGCATGATTACTTTTGCCACAATTTAAATAAACTTAGAAATGGCTTTAAAAGATTTTTTCAAATTTTTTGTCCCTAAAGACAACACTTTTTTTCCTTTATTCGAAAAAGCATCAGAAAATCTAATTTTTCTTGCAGAAACTTTGCATGAGGCAGTTAATGTTTCTGGAGATAGTAGAGTAGATCTCTATAAAAAAATTGAAAATACAATAAACGAAATAGAATTAATAACAGACAAAATGAATATTGAATTGAGTAAAAATTTTATTACTCCGTTTGATAGAGAAGATATTCACGCATTAATTTCTTCAATAAATGAAGTAGCAAACAATACATATAATGCTTCAAATAGAATGCGTTTGTATCAAGTAGACAAAATTACAAAATCTATAAGAAAACTGACAGAGATAAATCTAGAAGCTTGTCAAAATATTGGGCAAGGTGTTCAAGAATTAAAAGATTTGAAAAATTTGAAGAAAATAAATGACGCTGTAAAAAAAATCAATAAACTAGAAAGTAAAGCTGATAGTGTCTTTGATAAAGCGGTTGCAGACTTATTTGAGAATGAAAGTGATGTTAAAAATATTATCAAATACAAAGAAGTTTTATTGGCTTTGCACAACGCAACTGATAAATGTAGAGTTGTAGCAAGAACACTTGAAGCAATATCTGTAAAACACGCTTAATATTTACTTTCTAAAATTCTAAATATGGAATTTACTCTTCTAATTGTTATTATCGTTATAGCATTATTGTTTGATTTGGTCAATGGTTTTCATGATGCTGCAAATTCTATAGCAACTGTTGTTTCAACAAAAGTATTAACACCAGGACAAGCAGTACTTTGGGCTGCTTTTTTTAATGTAATTGCGTTTTGGATATTTGATATGAGTGTTGGAAATACTGTTGCAAAAACGGTTGATAACGATGCAATTAATCTATGGGTAATTTTATCGGGTTTGATTGCGGCAACTATCTGGAATTTATTAACTTGGAAATTAGGAATACCTTCTTCTTCATCACATACATTAATTGGTGGTTTTGCGGGCGCTGCAATTGCTCATGCAGGATTTGATGTAGTAAATAGTGCAGAGATCTATAAAGTTATTGCTTTTATCTTTCTAGCTCCTATAATAGGAGGTGTAATTTCTTATGTAATTACCATCATAACCATACAAAGAAATCCTTTTAAGAAAATTGGCTTTTTTGCTCTCTTGACTTTTGGGGTACTCTATCTTATGCAATACGTTGTAGAATATATGGATGTCAAACCAATCATGATGTGGATAGTTGCTATAATGATGGGAGTTATGTTGCTATTTTATATATGGTATGCAGTGATTCACGGTAAAAAGCAAACTGTTTTAAAAGAATCTAATATGTATAAAAAATTGCAATTATTATCCTCTGCTGCATTTTCACTAGGTCATGGTGGTGCAGATTCTCAGAAAGTAATGGGAATAATTTGTGCAGCTTGTATGGTTTATGCTAATATTTCGAGAGAAAAAGGTACTGAGGGAAGCATTAATAAAAACTTACAAGTGACTGAATTGATGCAGATTGAATACGAATCTGCAGATGGTAAAAAAGAAAAATTTAAACCAGAACATCAAAATGGTGATAAGATTTTTGTTTATACAAAAGGAAAAGATATTTATGACTCAGAAACCAATCAAGTCATTTTTGAAGATAAAAAAGTGAATGCAGCTTACCCTGATTCGGCTCAATTTGCAGAATATTTAGTTAATGGAAAATTGAAAGCTGGGTATAAAGTAATAACTAAAGTACATTCTGATTCGATGCCTTGGTGGATAGCATTTGGATGTTATTTTGCTATAGGATTAGGAACTTTAATGGGTGGATGGAAAATTGTGAAAACAATGGGAACAAAAATTACAAAAGTAACGCCATTAGAAGGAGTTTGTGCTGAAACTGCTGGAGCATTAACTTTATTTACGGTTTCTAATATGGGAATTCCAGTTTCTACAACTCACACAATTACTGGAGCAATTATTGGAGTAGGAGCAACAAAAAGATTAAGCGCTGTGAGATGGGGTGTTACGATTAGTCTTTTATGGGCTTGGATTCTGACAATTCCAGTTTCAGCTTTAATTGCAGCTTTGGTATATTATTTTACTACTTTATTTACGTAATAAAAATCTAAATAAAATAAAAAAAGACAAACTAGTAAGTTTGTCTTTTTTTATTTAATACAATTTTGATTGCAATTATTTTGATGATTCTCTGACCAATCTTTTTAAAATTGCCCATTGTTTCAAAGCATCTCTTGCTTCTACAGCTGGATAACCAAGCATAACTTTGCCTGCTTCTATATCTCCTGTTACTCCAGAACCAGCACCAACAATAGCACCATCACCAATAGTTGTATGATCTTTTATAGAAGCACTACCACCAATAATCACTCCATTTCCTAAAGTTACAGATCCTGCTAAACCAGAATTTCCGGCCATAATACAGAATTTGCCTAACTTACTATTATGTCCAATTTGAACTAAATTATCTATTTTGCAACCATCACCTAAGACAGTCGAACTAAATTTTCCTCTATCAACACAAGAATTAGCTCCAATTTCTACATTATTACCAATAATCACATTTCCGATTTGTGGAATTTTTACCAATCCTCTTTGTGGATCAGGACGAAAACCAAAACCATCAGCACCAATAGTTGCATTGGGATGAAAAATACAATCATTACCTATATGACAACGTTCTCTTATTACTGTTCCTGACCAAATCACTGTATTTTTACCAATAGTACATTCATCAAGTATGGTAACGTTGGGGTAAATAGTTACATTTTCTCCAAGAACTACTTTTGGACCAATATAACTTCCAGCACCAATACGAGTTCCATTTCCAATAGTAGCACTTGCATCTATTGTTGCAGTTGGGTGGATATCTATAGAAAATTCAGGAGTTGGTGGTGCAAACAATTCTAATACTTGTGACATTGCCAAATCGGCATTTTTTACTTTGATAAAAGCACGATTTTCTCCAGGTTCTAAAATATTATCTTCATTGACTACAGCTGCACAAGCTTTGGAATTGGCCCAGTATTTTTCATATTTTTTATTACCAATAAAAGTAATTTCAGAATAACTTGCCATTTCGAGTTGCTCCGGTGCAGTAATATTTTGAGAAGTATGTCCGACAATAGTTCCTTTTAATACTTCATTTATTTCTTCAATAGAATAGGATTTCATTATCTAAGGTATGGGTTTTTAGTTTGGTTTTAATTTTCAAATTAACTGATTTATGGTTACAATTCCTAATTGCATATTTTTTAAAATCAATATTCTTATAATTTTTATTATAGTATTAACTATTGTTTCTCTTATTTTATAATATCTTTAAATGTTTAAAAAAGAAAATCATTTATGAAAAATTATTTTACAATTCTTGCAATTATTTTTGTTTCTCACACCTTTAGTCAAGTGAAAAAAGTGAATTATAATGATGGTAAACAAGCCTTAAGTGGCGTAAGTATTTTGCCTAAAAAAGCTTTAAAACAAAAACAAGGAGTATTGATATTACCGGCTTGGATGGGAGTTGACGATCACGCAATTGATTCAGCAACTCGATTGGCATCTATGGGTTATTATACTTTTGTTGCAGATATTTATGGAGTTGATAATCGACCAAAAGATTATAAACAAGCTGGAGAAAATGCAGGTTATTATAAAAAAAATATAAATGATTATCACAGAAGAATTTCTTTAGCCTATGATGAACTCATTAAACAAGGTGCAAATCCTGACGAAATTGCTGTAATTGGATATTGTTTTGGAGGAACTGGAGCTATTGAAGCAGCTAGAACCAATATGAATGTTAAAGGAATTGTTTCTTTTCACGGTGGATTAGCTCGTGATGAAAACAGAAAAATTGAAGTTATTTCTCCCAAAGTATTAGTGCTACACGGAGCAGATGACCCTTACGAATCTGAAGCAGAAATAAAAAGTTTTCAAAATGAAATGAAATCCGCAAAAGCCGATTGGCAAATGGTTTATTATGCCAATGCAGTCCATTCTTTCACAGATAAAAATGCTGGAAATGATAATAGTAAAGGTGCTGCATATAATGAAAAAGCGGAAAAGCGTTCGTGGATAGCTATGTTACAATTTTTGAAAGAAGTTTTGAGATAAAACTTCTTTCAAATCTTTATTCCTCTTCTTTTTGTCCCATCATCATTAAAAATGACTTTAGAAACGGATCTATATCTCCATTCATAACTGCATCTGCATCGCTGGTTTCTTGTCCTGTACGAACATCTTTTACTAATTTATAGGGTTGCATTACATAGTTTCTAATTTGCGAACCCCATTCTATTTTCATTTTTCCAGCTTCGATATCAGCTCTTTGAGCCAATTTCTTTTTTAACTCAATTTCATATAATTGAGAACGCAACATTTGCATGGCACGATTTCTATTATCGTGTTGTGATCTCGTTTCAGAACATTGTATTTGAATTCCTGTTGGTTTGTGAACAAGCTGCACTTTGGTTTCAACTTTATTTACATTTTGTCCACCAGCACCACTTGAGCGTGCTGTAGTAATTTCTATTTCGGCTGGATTAATCTCGATTTCAATAGTATCATCTACCAACGGATAAACATATACAGAAGCAAATGAGGTATGTCGTTTTCCGTTACTATCAAATGGTGAAATACGTACTAATCGATGCACACCATTTTCACCTTTGAGATATCCAAAAGAATAATCACCTTCAAATTCTAAGGTAACTGTTTTTATTCCAGCTGCATCCCCTTTTTGAAAGTTTAATTCTTTTATTTTATAGCCGTGTTTTTCACCCCACATCATATACATTCGCATCAACATTTCTGCCCAGTCACAACTTTCAGTTCCGCCAGCACCAGCTGTTATTTGAAGCACAGCACTCAATGAATCACCTTCGTCAGAAAGCATATTCTTGAATTCTATTTCTTCTATGTGATCATTTGTAATTTGATATTGATGATCTAATTCTGCTTCAGTTAGTTCACCTTCTTTATAAAATTCATAAGCCAACTGCAATTCATCTGACATTGCAATTGCTTTTTCATAATCTTCTACCCATTTCTTTTTAGAACGGAGGTTTTTAACAATTACCTCAGCCTCAGTAGCATTATCCCAAAAATTGGGAGCAAAAGTTTTTTCTTCTTCGTTTGTAATTTCAATCTGCTTGGCATCAATGTCAAAGATACCTCCTCAACGCACCAAGACGCTCTACAATACCTTTAATTTGTTCGGTATTTGTCATAAATTATGTAATTTTGTTTTCGCAAAAATAAGCTATCCTTTTATCATATGGAAATAAATTTAATAAGTGACACTGTAACAAAACCATCACAAGAAATGTTGCAGTATATGTTTAATGCCAAAGTAGGTGATGACGTTTTTAAACAAGATCCAACAGTAAATGAATTTGAAGAAATGGTAGCCACTCTTTTTGGTATGGAAGCAGCACTTTTTTTTCCTTCAGGTACAATGGCTAATCAAACAGCTATAAAACTACACACCAATCCTGGAGATCAAATCATTTGTGATAAATGGTCGCACATACATTTATATGAATCCGGTGGTGCTTCATCAAACAGTGGCGTGAATTTTAATTTACTAGATGGTCAAAGAGGTTTAATTACTGCTGAACAAGTAAAAGAAGGAATTAATGATCCTGAGTTTTATCATACGCCACTTTCAAAATTGGTAAGTATAGAAAACACAACAAATAAAGGCGGTGGTGCTTGTTATGAAATTGAAGAATTAATAAAAATAAAACAAGTTTGTGATGATAATAATTTGAAATATCATCTTGATGGTGCAAGATTATGGAATGCTTTAGTGGCAAAAAAACAACATCCAAAACAGTATGGCGAAATATTCGATACTATTTCGGTTTGTTTCTCAAAAGGATTAGGTGCACCAATTGGTTCAGTATTAGTTTCTGATGCAGCAACTATAAAAAGAGCCATACGAATCAGAAAAATATTTGGAGGCAATATGCGTCAATCTGGTTATCTTGCTGCCGCAGGAATTTATGCTTTGCAAAACAATATCAACAGATTAGAAGAAGATCATAGAAGAGCCAAAGAGCTTGGCGCTGTTTTAGAAAAATTATCTTGGGTAGAAAAAGTTGAAACAGTAGAAACCAATATTTTGATTTTTATGGTCAAAAAACCTTTAGACGAAAAAATGGTTATTCAAAAATTTAAAGATAAAGGAATTGCAATTAGTTCTATGGGACAAGGAAAATTGAGAATTGTTACCCATTTAGATTATCGTGAAGTCATGCACGATTATGTTTTGGAGACTTTGAGTAAAATGTAATTTTTATTTAATTTCCAAAATACTTTTTCTAATTAGATTAATGTTAGCTTGTTGATTTTTACATTCTTGAACTCCTTTTGGATAAATATTTTGTATAAAATCATTAAAGTCCTTACAATTTTTAAAAATATTAAATTCTTTATTTTTAACATCCCAAACAACTCCTTTTGCATTAGTTAGAGAACTTGCTATTGCACCACCTACAGCACCACCGCTATATGCCAATCCTTTTGCCCATTGATTGACTAAATTTGCTTCGGTATAATAATAATTTTCACCACTAAATAATACTCTTACAAAACTATTGGGTTGATCGTTTGATTGTGCTCTAACAGTTTTATTTCTATTTTCTAAAATTGAATAAATTTGAAAATATAGGTGACCTTTATAGGAAAGTGCAAAAACATTTTTTATTTTTTCGTCAGAAAAGGTATAATAAAAAAAACAATTGTCAACGATATAATCTAATGTAGGTTTTTCAAATCCAAATAGGCCTTTTGGAGTTATAGCTTCAGTTGAACTAGGTTTTTTATTAATAAAATCTTCTTTTGTTTTATAAATACCATCTGGGTATAATTGCAATGATTTTATTTCATCTACTTTTGATATACGTCTTGATTCTTCATATAATTTTGTATTTTTTTCTAAAATTAATTTATTTTCATTTGCTAAAAGAATAGAATCAGAAACTCTTGTTTTATCAATAACAGCTTTATTCGAAAATACTCTAGATTTTTGTAAGTCTTCTATATATTTAACAGAATCCATCAAAATTGATTTTTCTGTACTTGATTCCAAATCCAAATAAATAAATGAATCATTTCTCATTCTCAAATTATTGAAATTTATCTTTTGATTCGAGTCAGATGTAATTGTACCCTGTTTTGCTAATATGTTTTCATTTTGTGAAAAACATATAGTAGAAATAAAACAAATAAATACTAAAAAAATATGTTTCATATTAATTACTTAAACATACCTTCCATACCTGGAATCATAGGCATATCAACTTTTGAAACTGCATCTAATTCAGCTTGATTTATATCAGAAGCTTTAGTTATTGCTTTGTTCATAACTACAAGTAAATAATCCTCAAGTTGGTCTTTATCTTCAAGCAAGGCATCATCTATAACTATAGCTTTTATTGTTCTATTTGCAGTGATGGTTATCTTCAACAAACCGTCATTACTTTGTTCATCGATAAGGACATTGTCTAATCTCTTTTTTGTTTCTTCTACTTTTTGTTGAGCTTCTTTTAGTTTGCCCATCATTCCCATTAGGTCTCCAAACATGTTGATAAATTTTATTATTTCTATTGTGCGAAATTACTAAATTGCAAAGTTAAATCAATACATAAACAGATGAAAAGAATAGTATTTGTAATTATTATAAGTATTTTATTTTCTTTTACTTATTCTCAAAACAATAATAATATAATGTCAAAAAATATAAAAGCTCCAATTGCTACAATAAAACCTAAAACATTAGAGAAACATGGAGATATTAGAATCGATAATTATTTTTGGTTAAACGATAAAGAAAACCCCGAAGTTATATCGTATCTCAATCAAGAAAATGAGTATTATAATGCAATGACCTCAGATTCAAAAGCGTTTCAAACTGAATTGTATGAAGAAATGAAAAACCGAATCAAAGAAGATGATCAATCGGTTCCATACTTTTATAATGGCTATTTTTATATAACTCGTTTTGAAAAGGGTCAAGATTATCCTATTTATTCTAGAAAAAAAGGAAGTCTTGATGCAAAAGAGGAAATAATGTTCAATTGTAATGAAATGGCCAAAGGCCAAAAATATTTTCAATTGAGTGGTGTGAGTATTAGCAATGATAATCAATTAGCCATTTTTGCAATAGATAATTTAGGAAATAGAGTGTATACTTTGCAAATAAAGAATTTAATCACAGGTGAAATCCTTCCTCATAAAATAGAAAAAGTTACCGGAAATTCTACTTGGGCAAATGATAATAAAACTATTTTTTATACCAAGCAAGATCAAAAAACGTTGCGTTCTGACACTGTTTTAAAACATAAATTAGGAACAGATGCTGCCAAAGATGAAGTTATTTATTTTGAAAAAGATGATACTTTCGACGTTTCTGTAATGAAAGGAAAATCAAAAAAATATATTGCAATAAGTTCTTCAAGTACTTTAACTGATGAATACAGAATTATTCTTGCAGATGAACCCGATAGTAAATTTAAAATTTTTCAGAAACGAGTTAGAGGTTTAGAATACAGTATTTCACATTATGGAGATAGTTTTTATATTGTAACCAACAAAGACAAGGCTACCAATTTCAAGATAATGAAAACCAATGAATCCAATACTTCAAAAGAATATTGGACAGATTTGATTCCGCATCGTGAAGAAGTATTGATTGAAGGAATTGATATTTTCAAAGATTATTTGGTTGTTTCTGAACGAAGTAATGGTTTAAATAAAATTAGAATTATGCCTTGGTCTGGAAAAGGAGAATACTATTTACCATTTGAAATAGAAACCTATACCGCATATACCACAACCAATGTAGATTTTGATACAGACATATTGCGATATGGATATCAATCAATGGCAACACCTTCTTCGGTTATTGATTTTAATATGAAAACCAAAACCAAAGAAGTCAAAAAAGAACAAGAAGTACTTGGAGGTAAATTTGATAAAAATAACTATATCGAAGAACGCGTTTGGGCAACAGCAACTGATGGAACCAAAGTTCCAATTTCTATGGTTTATAAAAAAGGATTAGAAAAAAATGGTAAAAATCCTTTGTTACTTTATGCTTATGGATCATACGGAATATCAATGGATCCTTATTTTTCATCTACTAGATTATCACTATTAGATAGAGGATTTATATATGCTATAGTTCATATTCGTGGTGGTGAAGATCTGGGTAGACAATGGTACGAAGACGGGAAATTATTAAAAAAGAAAAATACATTTACAGATTTTATTGATTGTTCAAAATTTGTAATTAAAGAAAAATACACTTCAGAACAACATTTATATGCCGAAGGTGGTTCTGCAGGTGGATTATTAATGGGTGCTATAATTAATATGAATCCTGAATTATATAATGGTGTAATTGCGCAAGTACCTTTTGTAGATGTTATAACAACAATGTTAGATGATACTATACCATTAACAACAGGAGAATATGACGAATGGGGAAATCCAAATGTTAAAAAATATTACAATTATATGAAAAGTTATTCACCATATGATAATGTAAAAAAACAAGAGTATCCAAATATGTTTGTCTCAACAGGATTATATGATTCGCAAGTATCCTATTGGGAACCAGCAAAATGGGTTGCTAAATTGAGAGTGTTAAAAACAAATGATAAAAAATTATTTCTGAATATTAATATGGATGCTGGTCACGGTGGTGCTTCTGGAAGATTTGAAGCACTAAAAGAATTGGCAAAAGAGTTTAGTTTTTTATTAGATTTAGAAAGAAATTAAATGAATTAGAAAAATTTTCTTAAATTTGCAAGGTCTTAAGGTCTGCGAAATGCAATAAATGGCCCTTGATAAACTATTTTTTTATGAAAGAAAAGATAAATGCCTACAATAATGTTTTGGAATTAATAGGAAATACGCCTCTTATTAAGCTAAATAAAGTTACCGAGAATTTAATCGGTAATTTTTATGCTAAAGTAGAAGCTTTTAATCCAGGACATTCTACCAAAGATAGGATTGCCTTATATATTATTGAAGAAGCTGAAAAAAGAGGAATTCTTACTCCCGGTGATACAATAATTGAGACAACTTCTGGCAATACTGGTTTTAGTCTTGCTATGGTAAGTATTATAAAAGGTTATAATTGTATTTTAGCAGTAAGTTCAAAATCATCCAAAGATAAAATAGATATGTTGCGTAGTTTAGGAGCAAAAGTTTATGTTTGCCCAGCACACGTTTCTGCAGATGATGAACGTTCTTATTACAATGTGGCCAAGCGTTTGCACGAAGAAACAAAAGGTTCAGTATATATCAATCAATATTTTAATGAATTAAATATTGATGCACATTATAAATCTACTGGTCCTGAAATTTGGGAACAAACTCAAGGAAAAATAACACATCTTGTTGCTTGTAGTGGTACTGGAGGAACTATTTCTGGAGCTGCAAAATATTTAAAAGAACAAAATCCAAATATTAGAATTTTAGGTGTAGATGCATTTGGTTCAGTATTAAAAAAATATCACGAAACCAAAGAATTTGATAACAACGAAATTTATCCATATAGAATTGAAGGATTAGGAAAAAACTTAATTCCTACAGCAACAGATTTTGAAATTATTGATAAATTTATGAAAGTTACCGATGAGCAAAGTGCACACGTAACTAGAGAAATTGCAAAAAGAGAAGGATTATTTGTAGGATATACTTCTGGAGCCGTAATGCAAGCTATTAAACAATATGCGGAAGAAGGTGAGTTTGATGAAAATAGTAATGTAATCGCTATTTTTCCTGATCACGGTTCAAGATATATGAGTAAAGTTTTTAGTGATGATTGGATGAACGAACAAGGATTTTTTGATACCATTAATTCTGAAGAAGTGCAAAAAATTGAATTTATAAAATAATTGCTTTTTTTAAAATATAAAAAAACTCCGAGGTTATCTCGGAGTTTTTTGTTTTTATAAATTTACTATTTATTCTTCCATTGTATGATATACATTTTGCACATCATCATCTTCTTCTATTTTTTCAAGAAGTTTTTCAACATCTGCAACTTGGTCTTCTGTTAGTTTTTTCAACACTTGTGGAATTCTTTCAAAACCAGACGAAAGGATTTCTATATTTCTGTTTTCTAATTCTTTTTGAATAGCACCAAAACTTCCAAAAGGAGCATAGATCAAAATTCCATCTTCTTCGTCTTCAAAAACTTCTTCAGCACCAAAATCTATAAGTTCCAATTCTAGTTCTTCTGGATCAAGTTTTCCTTTTGGGATTCGGAAATTACATGTATGATCAAACATAAATTCTACCGAACCTTGTGTACCCATTGTTCCGTTGCATTTATTAAAATAACTTCTAATATTGGCAACAGTTCTGTTATTATTATCGGTTGCAGTTTCTATTAACAAAGCAATTCCGTGCGGAGCATATCCTTCAAACAAAACTTCTTTATAGTTTGCAGTATCTTTATCAGTAGCTTTTTTTATCGCTCTTTCAACATTTTCTTTTGGCATATTGGCAGCTTTGGCATTCTGCATTACAGCTCTCAATCTAGAATTTGCTTCTGGATTTGGTCCGCCTTCTTTTACTGCCATTACTATATCTTTACCAATTCTGGTAAATGCTTTGGCCATTGCTGACCATCGTTTCATTTTTCTTCCTTTACGAAATTCAAACGCTCTTCCCATTTCTTATTTTTTAATTTTACTTTTATTTTTTAAAAACCATAACCTATAGAAATACCAAATCTTAATTTTATTCCTTTAATATCAGAAATATCTAAGTTTTGAGATTTTGCAAAATTATTTAATGCACCAAAATACAAATCTACGAGAAATCCATTTGATTTTTTATTTTCAAAAATAAATTGATATCCTCCAATAGCACCAATTGAATTTACTACAATATCATTTGGATTTTTATTTTGTAAATCAAATTTTACTTTTCCTCTGCTTAAAGAACCAGTAGGAGCAATATACCATCCTTCAATTGATTCTGTTTTCTCTGATAATAAAAATTTATATCTTAATTCAAAGGCATTCATAATTAAGTCACCTTCTAGATTCTTTTGTCTAGTTTTTAAATGAGAAATTAAAAGTTCTACACTTGATTTTTCTTGAGATTTTCTCTCATAACTTATTTCAAATCCTTTATAAAAAAAACTAACAGGATTAATTTTGAAAGCATTATTCTGACTTTTTACATTTAACGAAAAGACAAAAATAATGATTGAAAATATAAATTTATTTTTCATTAAATGTTATTTTTTATAAAAAGGCAATTTTACCACTTTTGCAGGCACGTCATTTTTTCTAATTCTAATAAAAATATCACTATCAATTGCACTGTTTTCGGTAGTTACATATCCTAAACCAATTCCGACATTCATTGATGGCGACATAGTACCAGATGTAACAATCCCGATAATATTTCCAGATTTATCAACAATTTCATAATCATGACGTGGCACAGATCGTTCTTGCATTTCAAAAGCAATCAATTTTTTTGTAACACCTGCTTCTTTTTGTTTTTTCAAATTTTCTGAATTGGTAAATTCTTTTGTGAATTTTGTAATCCATCCCAATCCTGCTTCTATTGGAGATGTAGTATCATTGATGTCATTGCCATACAAACAAAATCCCATTTCTAATCGCAAGGTATCTCGGGCAGCTAATCCTATTGGTTTGATTCCGAAATCTT
>JAYTIV010000113.1:0-10041 GCA_043731625.1 Flavobacterium sp.
TTTAAGGGTCGTGGGAGATGACCACGTTGATAGGCTATAGATGTAAAGGCAGTAATGTCATAGTCGAGTAGTACTAATAACCCGTAAGCTTATGTACAATCCTCTCCCGATAGCAATATCGGGAGAAGAAACTTTCTAAAAAATAATTAAATTTTCTTTATCTCAGTATGTTAAGATATTTTGTAATTGATAATTAATGGTAAATTAATTAATAATTATAATAACCTCTTAAGGTGGTTATTGCGGCGGGGCTCACCTCTTCCCATCTCGAACAGAGAAGTTAAGCCCGCCTGCGCAGATGGTACTGCAATTTGTGGGAGAGTATGTCGCCGCCTTTCTTTTAAAAACCCTTCATCTTTGATGAAGGGTTTTTTGTTTTTTTTTACTCCTGTTATGATTTTAAATAATGAGATGTTGTTTATAATAAATAATAATATAAAAATTTGAAAAAAATATTATATATATAAAGTTTTTAATAAATAACTTTTAAAATACAAATAATTCTAATTTCTTTAATTATTTTCATTAATATAAATTATTTAAGGTAAATTATATTTTAATAAATAATTCACTAAATTTAGAAATATTTAATATAATTAAAAATTCATCTTGCAAAGAAAATAAAGAAAATAAAGAAAAATAAAATTCTTATTCTTTATTTGTGATAATTAGTTTGTAATCAAATGAATTTTTTAATTGGCTAATCTAAAATAATGTACAAATTAAAATTTTATTAAATTAATTCATTTGAAGTCAATATAAAGCAAATTATATGGTAAATAAAATTTTACTAACAATATTACTTATAAATTCTATTTCAAACTATTCGCAGTGTTGGAAATCAGTTTCTGTGGGTGATACTCATCAAATGGCAATTGCTCTCAACGGAACACTTTGGGGTTGGGGCTTTAATGCTAACGGAAATCTTGGTGACGGAACCAATACTTTCAAAACAAGTCCTGTTCAGATTGGTTCGGAAACAGATTGGAAAATGGTTTCTTCAGGAGGAAGCCATAATCTGGCAATAAAAAATGATGGAAGTCTCTGGGCTTGGGGTTATAATGCCTATGGAGCAATAGGAGATGGCACAACCATTAATAAAAATTATCCTGTTCAAATCGGATCAGATTTTGATTGGAAAGTTGCAAAATGTGGATTTTATTTTTCAATTGCTATCAAAAATAATGGCACAATCTGGACATGGGGTAACAATAATCATGGACAGTTGGGTTATGGAGATTCTAACATTGGAACTTCAAATCCTAATGTTTTGGTTCCTACACAAATAGGAGCTAGCACAAATTGGAGTGATATTAGTGCTGGTTATGATTTTGTAATAGCACTAAAAACATCAGGAACACTTTGGGCATGGGGGTTTAATGATTTTGGTCAATTAGGAGATGGTTCAACTTTGTGGAGATTTACTCCTGTTCAGATTGGAATACAAAATACTTGGCAAAGTATTTCTACAGGGTCGATGCATAGTATGGCAATTAAAAACAATGGTACACTCTGGACTTGGGGTTACAATCTAAATGCACAACTAGGAGATAATACTACTGTTAATAAATATATACCAACACAAATTTCAACTTCTACTAATTGGCAAATGGTTTCTGCAGGTTATTTACATTCAATGGCTTTAAAATCGGATGGAACAATGTGGGGTTGGGGTCCAAATATTAATGGAAGTCTTGGCGATGGTACTACTACTTCTAAATTAGTTCCAACTCAAATAGGAACCAATACAAACTGGAAATCAATTCATTCTGGACAATATTTCACATCTGGAATAAAACAAGATAATACATTGTTTTCTTGGGGTAAAAATTTATCAGGTCAATTAGGAATTGGAACAATGACAAATGTATCTACACCAACACAAGTTGTTTGTTCCTCATTGTCAGAAGTTGATTTTACAGATAAATCAAAGATTTCTATTGATCCAAATCCCTCAAAAGGAACAATTAATATTAGAATTGAAAAGAATATTGATAAAATTATAATTATTAATATTTTAGGTAAAGAAGTTTTTGAATCAATTGATGGTTTAAAACAAATTGATATTTCAAATTTGAAACAAGGCATTTATTTTATTAGGATTCAATCTCAAGGAAAAACATTTATACAAAAAATTATAAAAGAATAAATTCGCATTAGCGAGAATAAAAAAATATACAATGAACAAAGTACAATCCTATTCCCTTTTCACCGATTTTGATATCGATTTATTCAAAGCAGGAAAACATTTTCGTCTTTATGAAAAACTTGGTGCACATCTAATAGAAGTAGATGGTGTAAAAGGTGTTTATTTTGCAGTATGGGCGCCATCAGCACAAACTGTTTCTGTTGTAGGCGATTTCAATTATTGGACTCAAGGTGAACACCAACTTCAAGTGCGTTGGGATTCATCAGGAATTTGGGAAGGATTTATTCCTAACATCGAAAAAGGTTCAACTTACAAATATAAAATCCAATCTAAAAATGGAGGCATTATTACAGAAAAAGCCGATCCTTTTGCGCTTTTTTGCGAACATCCACCACAAACAGCATCGATCATTTGGGATTTAGAATACAAATGGAAAGACGACAAATGGATGAAATCTCGAAAAGAAATAAATGCTTTAGACATGCCATATTCGGTTTATGAAGTGCATTTGGGTTCTTGGAAACGAAACAAAGAAGGTAAATTTCTTACCTATTTAGAATTAGCTGAAGATTTAGTTACTTATATAAAAGAAACAGGATTTACACATGTAGAGTTTATGCCAATAATGGAATATCCTTATGATCCTTCTTGGGGTTATCAATTAGTAGGCTATTTTGCACCTACATCACGTTTTGGAAAACCACAAGATTTTATGGTTTTGGTAGATAAGTTGCACCAAGCTGGAATAGGAGTTATCCTTGATTGGGTTCCATCACATTTTCCTGATGACGCTCACGGACTAGGATTTTTTGATGGCTCAAATCTTTTTGAACATCCAGATATGAGAAAAGGATATCATCCCGATTGGAAAAGTCTTGTTTTCAATTATGGTCGAAACGAAGTGCGTTCTTTCTTAATAAGCAATGCTATTTTTTGGCTTCAAAATTATCACGCTGATGGTCTTCGAGTTGATGCTGTGGCGTCTATGTTATATTTGGATTATTCTAGAAATGATGGTGAATGGGAACCAAATATATTTGGTGGAAGAGAAAATCTCGATACTATAAGTTTCCTAAAAGATTTTAACGAAGCAGTATATTCAAATTTTGAAGGTGTTCAAACTATTGCAGAAGAAAGTACTAGTTTTCCAATGGTTTCTAGGCCAACAATAATTGGAGGATTAGGATTCGGAATGAAATGGATGATGGGTTGGATGCACGATACTTTACAATATTTTCAAAAAGAAACGATTTATCGAAAATACCATCAAAACGAATTAACATTTTCTGCAACTTATGCCTTTTCAGAAAATTTCATGTTACCATTATCTCATGACGAAGTGGTATATGGTAAAAAATCTATTTTAGGAAGAATGCCAGGTGACGAATGGCAGAAATTTGCTAATTTACGATTGTTATATGGCTATATGTTTACACATCCAGGAACCAAATTACTCTTTATGGGTGCAGAATTTGGACAAAGTACTGAGTGGAATTTTGAAGGAAGTCTCGATTGGCATTTGCTTCAGTTTGGTTTTCACGATGGTGTCAAAAAAGTAATTACAGATTTAAACGCATTATACAAATCAAATCCAGCATTACACCAAAAACAATTTTCTCCGGAAGGATTCGAATGGATCAATTATTCCGATCATCAAAATGCAGTGATTGCCTACATCCGAAAAGGGATAAATCCAAAAGAGGATTTAATTATTGTATGTAATTTCACTCCTGTAGTTCGTACAAATTATAGAATCGGAACTCCAAAAAAAGGAAAGTTAACTCAAATTTTCAATACTGATGATACACAATATTCAGGAAGTGGCATTACAAATGCAAAACCTATTAAAATAGAGGTAGAACCCTGGAATGGTAGAGATTTTTCAGCAGAATTGGTCTTGCCACCATTAAGTGTAATTGTATTTAAGATTAAATAGAAACAATTAAAAAACAGTTGAAATATTAACAATTGTTTACGACATCGTTTTCGTAAAAATTGAGTAATATGGAGCAATAAAACTTTCAAAAAGCGTATTTTTGAAAACTCTGAAATTTTTTTAAACCTATGATTACAAATACCGAATTAGAATATAAAGGGGATTTATATCCATCAAAAATTGTCGAATTTAAAAAAGATGTTGATAGTGTATATTTTTCAACAGACAATAGCGTCATTCTAAAAATAACAGTTCTTCGTGATAGTTTAATTCGTTTTCGATATACTACAAAAGGCTATTTTAGTAAAGATTTTTCATATGCTATAGATAAAACACAATCTCACGGGTTTAATTTTCTTGAAGTTACAGAAGAAACGGATACTTATATTATCAAAACTAGTAAAGTAATTTGTACAGTTCAAAAAAACGATCTTAGAGTTTCTATAACAGATTTAGATGGAGTTTGTATATTAGAAGATGAACTAGGTTTTCACTGGGAAGAAAGTTATCATTTTGGTGGAAACATTGTAAAAATGAGCAAAGCATCTCAAGACAGAGAATGTTTTTACGGACTAGGAGACAAAGCTTCACATTCTAACCTTAAAGGAAAAAAAGTAGAAAACTGGGCAACAGATCAATATGCTTTTAGTAAGGATCAAGAACCATTATATAAAGTGGTTCCATTTTATATAGGATTACAACATAACAAAGCTTACGGAATATTTTTTGACAATACATTCAAAACTACTTTCGATTTTGCTCACGATAGAAGAAATGTAACTAGTTTTTATGCTGATGGTGGTGAAATGAATTACTATTTTATTTACGGTCCAGCAATGAGTGATGTAGTTACAACCTACACACATCTTACCGGAAAACCAGAATTACCACCACTTTGGGCTTTAGGATATCATCAATGCAAATGGAGCTATTATCCAGAAAGCAAAGTAAAAGAAGTCACCAATAAATTTAGAGAATTACAAATTCCTTGCGATGCTATCTATCTTGATATTGATTACATGGAAGGATTTAGATGTTTTACTTGGAACAAAGAATATTTTCCAGATCCAAAAAGAATGGTTGCTGAATTAGCAGAAGATGGTTTTAAAACTGTAGTTATTATTGATCCAGGAATAAAAATAGACAAAGATTATTGGGTTTATAAAGAAGCTTTAGAAAAAGATTATTTCTGCAAACGTGCTGATGGTCCATATATGAAAGGAAAAGTTTGGCCTGGAGAATGTAATTTCCCAGATTATACTAATCCAGAAGTAAGAGATTGGTGGGCAGGATTATTCAAAGAATTAATTTCAGATTTTGGTGTAAAAGGAGTTTGGAATGATATGAACGAACCGGCAGTTATGGAAGTTCCCGGAAAAACATTCCCAATGGATGTTCGTCACGATTATGACGGAAATCCGTGTAGCCATAGAAAAGCGCACAATATATATGGAACTCAAATGGCACGTGCTACATATGAAGGTGTCAAACAATTTGCATATCCAAAACGGCCATTTATTATAACTCGTTCAGCATATTCAGGAGCACAACGGTATACTTCTTCTTGGACAGGAGACAATGTTGCAAGTTGGGAACATTTATGGATAGCAAATATACAAATGCAACGAATGTCACTATCTGGAATGGGATTCACAGGATCTGATATTGGTGGTTTTGCAGAACAACCTTCTGGAGAATTGTATGCAAGATGGATTCAATTGGGTGTTTTTCATCCATTCTGCAGAACACATTCCTCTGGTGATCATGGTGATCAAGAACCTTGGTCATTTGATGTAGATGTAATCAATATTACTAGAAAATTTGTAAATTTAAGATACCAATTATTACCATATTTATATACAATGTTTTGGGAATACATCAATGATGGTGTGCCAATGCTCAAACCATTAGTCTATTTTGATCAAGAAGACCCACAAACCCATTATAGAACCGATGAGTTTATTTTTGGAAATCAAATTTTGGTTTGCCCAATTCTAGAACCAAATGCTCAAGGCAGAAGAATGTATGTGCCAGTTGGAAATTGGTATAACTATTGGACTGATGAATTGGTTTCAGGGAAAAAAGAACTTTGGGTAAAAACAGATTATGATCAAATTCCAATTTTTATAAAAGAAGGAGCAATTATTCCAAAATATCCTATTCAGCAATATGTTGGAGAATTAGATTTTGATGAAATTACATTAGATGTTTATTTTAAAAACGGAAAAGAAAAATCGTTATTGTATGATGATGCTCAAGATGGATATGATTACAACAAAGGAAGATATAGTTTATCTACATTTTCCTTAAAAGGAAAAGAAACAGATTTGATAATTCAACAACATCGTGAAGGAAAATTTGAAACAAATTATTCTAAATTTAAAATAAATATACACGGATTACCGTTTAAGATAAAAAAGATAGAGTTAGATAACGAGTCCATCTCTTTTGATGCTGTTATTTTTGATGGAAAGCACACTTTGACAATTGATAGAGATTTTACAGAGTTACATTTAACAAGTGTTTAATTAATGTTGTATTTTTGTATTTCAATAGTGTACAAATTATGAAAAAATATATATTAATATTCGGAATTGCTACAATGATACTTTCATGTAGTAAAAATCCTTTTACAGGAAAAAAAACACTGAATTTTGTTTCAAATGAACAGTTGTTTCCATCGGCATTTCAGCAATATGGACAATTTTTGAAAGAAAACAAAGTAATTGCGGGAACACCAGATGCCAGAAAAGTAGAGAATGTAGGAATGAAAATAAAATCGGCGGCAGAACGCTGGTTGATGGCCAACGGTCAAGGTTCATATCTAAATGGGTACCAATGGGAATACAAATTGGTAGAAAGTAAAGATGTAAATGCATGGTGTATGCCAGGCGGAAAAATTGTAGTATATTCTGGAATTTTACCAATTACCAAAGACGAAGCAGGATTGGCAACCGTTATGGGTCACGAAGTATCTCACGCATTGGCCAATCACGGAGCACAACGTATGAGTGCAGCACAATTGCAACAAATAGGTGCTGTAGGAGTTGCACTAGCAACAGGTAATCAAAGTGCCGAAAAACAACAAATGTGGCAACAATATTATGGTTTAGGATCGCAAGTAGGAGTAATGCTCCCTTTTAGTCGTAATCACGAAAGCGAAGCCGATATGATTGGGTTAACATTAATGGCAATTGCAGGATATAATCCAAATGAAGCTATTGCATTTTGGACACGTATGTCTGCAAAAGCATCAGGTGGACAAGCACCACCAGAGTTTTTAAGCACGCACCCATCAGATGCTACACGTATTGCTAATATCAAAAGTTTAATACCACAAGCAAAAGCGGAAGCTGCAAAATTTGGAGTGGTTTTTAAATAAAAATACAAATACAATATAAAAAATCCCGTTTCGATTGAAATGGGATTTTTTTATTTAAAATTGTTTTAGATTCTTGATTCTGTGTTGATTTGCAAAGTAATGTTTCGAGGCTTTAAGATGTTGTGGTTTGTAAGCCCGAAACCTTCGATTAATCACTGAAGTTCAAAAGTACAAAACAAACTTAAAATTATGCCCAAAACCCCCAATTTCTTATAACGGCTGTTATGCGACGTTCCTTTAATTTTAATAAAGTTTCACTCTTCCAATAGTTATTAACGTTTATGTTCTCCTAATTTATTATTTTTGCAATCGTTAATATTTTCTTTTATGAAATCTGCAGCTGAACTTTTTGAACAATTAAATGCTTTAGATGAAACCCCATGGATTGAAGCCAAATTAAGCAGTGAAGTTGGTAAATCTTTAATGGAGTCAATTAATTCATTTAGTAATGAGCCAGGGTTGATTGAAGGATATATTTTAATTGGTGTGACTGGAATGCAAGAATCACTTTTTCCGGAATATCAAATTGTGGGTGTAGATAATCCAGATAAAATACAACAAGAAATTGCAACGCAATGTGCTACATTATTTAATGTTCCAATTAGACCGACTATTTCAGTGGAGAGTTTGCAAGGGAAGAATGTTATTGTTGTAAGAGTTAAAGAATTAGATCAAGCACAGAAACCTGTTTTCTTTAAAAAGCAAGGACTTCCTTCTGGAGCTTTTAGAAGAATTGGTCCTACAGATATGCATTGTACGGAAGATGATATGCAAATTTTCTACAATAATCCTGGAAAAAGTTATGATCAAACTCCAGTGTCAGGGACAAGTATTAAAGATATTGACCCCATTGCTTTATCGAGATATAGAACGTTGAGAGAAAAAGTAATGCCTACTGCTGAAGAATTATCATATTCTGATGAAGAATTGTTGGCGGCGCTTGGATGTTTAAGTAATGGTAATGATGTTGAGTTAAATTTAGCAGGATTATTATTATTTGGTACTTCATCAGCTCAAAGAAGAACTTTTCCTATGTTAAGAGTTGATTATATTAGAGTACCTGGAAATGTTTGGGTGCAAAATCCTGAATCTAGATTTTCTTCCATTGATTTAAGAGGTCCATTATTGCTAAATGTTTATAAATTGATTGACGCGATAAATACAGATTTACCTAAAGGATTTTTAATGGATAAAAACCAAGTACAAGCCCAAAGTACTGGTCTGCCAATTTTAGCCCTTAGAGAAGCTATTGTTAATGCATTAATGCATAGATCTTATAGAGAACATAAGCCAACGCAAATAATTAGATACGACAATCGAATAGAAATTATTAATCCAGGATTTTCTTTAAAATCCGAGGACAAACTTGGATTGCCTGGATCTGAAACTCGTAATTCATTTATTGCAGCAGTTTTCCATGAAACTAATTTAGCAGAGACAAAAGGATCAGGAATTAGAGCAATGAGGCGGTTAATGGTTGATGCTAAGTTAGCTCCACCAACATTTGAATCAAGCAGAGAGGATAATGAATTTACAGCTAGATTGTTATTACATCATTTTCTTGACAAGAAGGATTTGCTTTGGTTAAAGAGATTTGATGAACATAATTTGAATGATTCTCAGAAACAAGCATTAATATTTGTTAGAGAAGTGGGAGCAATTGATAATCTCACCTATAGACAAATGGCTGATTGTGATTCATTGAAAGCTACCTCAGATTTAAGAGCTATGAGAAAATCTCATTTACTTACTTTGTTTGGTAAAGGTAAAGGAACTTATTATAAAGCTGGAGATGTACTGGCAAATACTTTTTTACAAAGTTCATTTCAAGATGAATATTCAGATTTAAGTACAGAACCTAGTACAGAACCTAAGGTTGTAAGTACAGAACCTCCACTATTAAGTACAGAAGTTAACAATATAGATGTAGTTGATGGTCAAGTAGTACTAATAATTGATGAAGGTTTAAGTACAGAAGCTAAGGAAATTAATAGAAAATCTTTAATGGAAGAATTACCTTTCAGACTACAGGGAAAGATATTTCAAATGAAAGAACGTGAATCTTTTGAGATATTAGAAGAAATAATATTAGATATTTGTAGTGTTCGCCCATATAGATTAGCAGAGTTAGGCAGTATTTTAGGAAAAGGTGATAATTATTTGAGTAGGAAGTATTTAAAGCCATTAGTTGAAAGTGAAAAGTTAAAATTTTTACATTCAGACATGATTAATCATCCTTATCAGGCATACGAAAGAAAGGTCTAATTTAAGTAGGCAATTTTTTAGAATGACACATAACTCATAAATATACCTAAAAAAATCAAATAAATAGTAGTATTGCTTTTCAAATATAACTATAATAGTGTCACCAATTAAAAAGCGGAACACAACATTAAGTTATTAATTTCTCAAATTTACTCAAATACTAGTATTTTAGGATATGATTGTAAAAATATTTAGTAACAGTATTTGCCATAAAATAAAAAAGTCCCGATTTCTCGGGACTTTAAATATTCAATTAAGAAAAAAGATTATTTCTTTTTCTCGCTTTTTTCCATTTTAGCTTTCAAACCA
>JAYTIV010000114.1:0-26938 GCA_043731625.1 Flavobacterium sp.
TCGCATACTGATAGTCGTCAGACTCATAAATACAACGAAAAACTATCTGATAGAAGAGCCAAATCAACAATGGCGTGGTTGGTTAAAAACGGTGTAGACGAAACCCGATTAACAGGAAAAGGATACGGAGAAACGCAATTGGTCAACAAATGTTCAGACAATGTACAATGTACCGAAGAGGAACACCAAGCAAACAGACGTAGCGAGTTTATTATTACTGCACTGTAAAAGAATTATTTATAGATAAAAAAGCACCTTGTGATAGGTGCTTTTTTTGGTTTTATTGGAAAATGAATCTTTGAGAATTTAAAAATATAAATATTATTATAAATTTAACTTGCGAGAATCAATATTCGTTGTATATTTGCACTCGAAACAGCGCGGGATAGAGCAGTAGGCAGCTCGTCGGGCTCATAACCCGAAGGTCACAGGTTCGAGTCCTGTTCCCGCTACTAAATTAAAGCCATTCAGAAATGAGTGGCTTTTTTATTATTATCAAAGCATAAAATTATTATGACACATAAAGCAGGATTTGTCAACATTATCGGAAACCCAAACGTTGGAAAATCAACATTGATGAACGCATTTGTTGGTGAAAGATTATCAATTATTACTTCAAAAGCTCAAACTACTCGTCATAGAATTTTAGGAATTGTGAATGGAGAAGATTTTCAATTGATTTTATCAGATACGCCAGGAATTATTAAACCTGCTTATGAGATGCAAGCATCCATGATGAATTTTGTAAAATCTGCTTTTGAAGATGCTGATATTTTAATTTATATGGTTGAAATTGGCGAACAAGAGCTTAAAGATGAAGCTTTTTTTAATAAAATAATACACGCAAAAATTCCAGTTTTACTTTTATTAAACAAAATTGATAATTCAAATCAAGAACAACTAGAAGAACAAGTTGCCTTTTGGACAGCAAAAGTTCCTAATGCTGAAATATTTCCAATTTCTGCTTTAAAGAATTTTAATGTGCCGGAGGTTTTTGCTAGAATAATTTCATTACTGCCAGAATCACCTGCATATTATCCAAAGGATCAATTAACAGATAAGCCAGAACGTTTTTTTGTAAATGAAACTATTCGTGAAAAAATTCTTTTAAATTATAGTAAAGAAATTCCATATGCTGTAGAAATTGTTACAGAAGAATTTTTTGAAGATGAAAATATAATTCGAATTCGTTCTTTAATTATGGTAGAACGAGAAACTCAAAAAGGTATTGTTATTGGGCATAAAGGTGCTGCTTTGAAAAAAGTTGGGATTGAATCTCGTGCCGATTTAGAAAAGTTTTTCGGAAAGCAAATCCATATCGAATTATATGTGAAAGTCAACAAAAATTGGAGAAGTAATGCAAATATGTTGAAACGATTTGGCTACAATCAATAATTTTCAACTGATTTAATATTCATCTTCAGATAGAATTTTTAGAAATAAATTTTCTAATTCATACATTTGACCATTACCATTATGCCTAATTTGTCTTGCTATAAAATAGAGCAAAAACCAGACAATTACCATCAAAATTAAAACTACAACATCAAAAGTTATGGATTGTTTTAAAATGTAATTTGAATAAGCAAACATTAAAAAAACAGTAAAAATTCCTATTACTATAAAATGAAGAAACATAAATAAAGTCCATAAAGATTGGTCAGGGCCAAATAATCCTCTAATATGGGTTTCGTTTTCGTTTTTCGTTTCTAATTGGAGGTGTAAATGTGGTGACCAATATTCTTTCTTGTTGCCAATTATATACATCCATACATGATTTTCAGCGACTTTTAATTTAAAATCTTCAAATTTATTTATACTTGCTTTCTCAAATTTTTGGCGTACTACATCAATATTTTCAGATACATCTTTATAGAAACGAAGCCTCAATCTAATTTCTTTATCAGCATTCATAAGTATTGCATTTAAGATTTTGATTACAAGTGTAATGCTAATGTAGTAAAATATTAGATATTATACTATTAAACACTACCTTTGCATCCCGATAGTGCAAAAACTGTTAATCGGACAAAATAATATATTTGAATAAGCATTATGAATAACATTGTTGCCATTGTAGGAAGACCAAACGTAGGAAAATCAACATTATTTAATAGATTGATACAGCGAAGAGAAGCTATCGTAGATTCTGTTTCGGGTGTTACTCGTGATAGAAATTATGGAAAAAGTGAATGGAATGGAAAAGAATTTTCTGTAATTGATACCGGTGGTTATGTTCGTGGTAGTGATGATATTTTTGAAGGAGAAATTCGTAAACAAGTAGAACTTGCTATTGATGAAGCTGATGTAATTATTTTTGTTGTAGATGTTGAAGAAGGTATTACACCAATGGATGATGCTGTTGCTAAAATGTTGCGTAAAGTAACAAAGCCAGTTCTTTTGGCTGTAAACAAGGTTGATAACGCTATGCGTGAGAAAGACGCAATAGAGTTTTATAATTTAGGATTGGGCGAATATTATACGTTTGCAAGTATATCAGGAAGCGGTACAGGAGATTTATTAGATGCCCTTATAGATGCTTTTCCTGTAAAACCAGAACCAGTTCAAGAAGAAATTGTTTTGCCTCGATTTGCAGTTGTAGGAAGACCAAATGCTGGAAAATCAAGTTTTATCAATGCTTTGATTGGTAAAGAAAGATTTATGGTTACTGACATTGCAGGAACTACACGTGATGCTATAGATACTAAATTTGACCGTTTTGGATTTGAATTTAATCTTGTTGATACAGCAGGAATTCGTCGTAAAGCAAAAGTAAAAGAAGATTTAGAATTTTATTCGGTAATGCGTTCTGTTCGTGCTATTGAACACGCAGATGTTTGTATTTTAATTATAGATGCCACTCGTGGATTTGAAGGACAAGATCAAAGTATTTTTTGGTTAGCCGAAAAAAACAGAAAAGGTGTTGTTATTCTTGTAAACAAATGGGATTTGGTAGAAAAAGAAACGATGTCTACTAGAGATTATGAGGAAAAGATTCGCAAAGAATTAATGCCATTTACTGATGTGCCAATATTATTTGTATCTGCAATTACCAAACAACGTTTACTAAAAGCTTTAGAAGCAACAGTAAAAGTTTACGAAAACAGACAACAACGTATTTCAACTTCAAAATTCAATGAATATATGTTGAAAATTATTGAAGCTTATCCGCCACCAGCTTTAAAAGGGAAATATGTAAAAATAAAATATTGTATGCAATTGCCAACACCAACACCTCAGTTTGTGTTTTTTGCCAATTTGCCACAATATGTAAAAGAAGCTTACAAACGTTTCTTAGAAAATAAAATTAGAGAACATTGGGATTTTTCAGGAGTTCCAATTGATATTTATATAAGAGAGAAATAAAAAAATGCCTTCATAATTTGAAGGCATTTTTTTTATAATTATTATGGAATATATTATTATTACCAACTTCCGCTGCTTCCACCGCCAGAAAAACCACCACCGCCAAAACCTCCGCCAAAACCACCACCGCCAGAAGAGCCACCAAAGCCTCCACCGCCACCAAAACCTCCGCCACCATTACTTCGTCCTAAGCTACTCAGGATAATAACATCTAGTAAACTAGGTCCTCTTCCGGAATTTCCAGAATTTCCTCCATTGTTTTTTGATTGAGAAATAATGATAAGAATGATAATGATTATAATAATAAAAGGTAAAATAGGGAATCCTTCTTTTTTATTTGATTTTCGTTCTCCTTTGTACTTTCCTTTAAAAACTTCAAAAATTGCATCAGCACCTTTGTCTAAACCATTATAATAACTTCCAGCTTTAAATTCAGGTATAATAATATTTCTAATAATTTCTCCTCCAATACCTGCTGTAAGTCGATCTTCAAGACCATAACCAGGGTTTATGGCTATTTTTCTTTCATCTCTAGCTACTAAAATAACAACGCCATTGTCATCTTTTGCACTACCACCAATTCCCCAAGTTTGTCCCCATTTTGTAGCCAATTGGCTTACATCTTCACCTTTGAGTGTTTCTACCGTAATCACAACAATTTGGGTTGTTGTAGAATCTGAATATCGTATTAGTTTTTCTTCAAGCTGAGATTTTTCTGTTGCACTTAATATTTTGGCATAATCATAAACAGAAGTTTGAAAACTCGGTTTTTCAGGAACATCAAATTGTGCTAAACTAATTTGTGTAAACAGCAAACAAACAAGAAGCTTAAGGACTATAGAAAAGTTTATTTTATTTTTCATTATCCTTTTGATATTTCGTTTGATAACTCATCTGTATCTTCATCATGAAATGGGAAATGTTTTTGCAATTGTTCACCAGCCATAGAGATGCCATCAACTAAACCTTGTTTGAAATTTCCATGTTTAAAATGATTAGCCATAACTTCTTTGGTACTATCCCAAAAATCTGCTCCAACCAAATCATTGATATTTTTATCACCACAAATTACAAACACTTTGTCTTTGACTGCAACATAAATAAGAACACCATTTTTAAGCACAGTTTCATCCATTTTCAATAAATGGAAAACTTCCAAAGCACGATCAAAATGTGCAATGGAAGCTTCTTTTTCTATATGAACTCTTATTTCGCCAGAAGTTTCTTTTTCTGCCAAGCGAATTGCCTCAACAATTTCTAGCTCTTCTTCTTTGGTTAAAAAATCTTCAACTTTTGACATTTATTTTGCTTCTTTTTTATCAAAATTGAATTCTACATTAGGAACTTTGTCTGCTCCAGAAACCGCTTCGAAATATGGCTTTTCTTTAAGACCGTACATGCCAGCAAATATGTTTCTTGGGAAAGTTAAAATGTTATTATTATATGGTTTAACTGCTTCGTTGAAGCGAGTTCTTGCCGTTAAAATTTGATTTTCAGTGCTTACTAATTCATCTTGAAGTTTCAAGAAATTTTGATTTGCTTGTAGGCTTGGGTATTGTTCTACAGTTACTAATAATCTCGATAATGAACTTTGAGATTCATTAAATTTTGCCAATTGTTCAGGTGTAATGTTACGTGGGTCAATTACAGTTTTGGATGCTTCAGAACGAGCTTTTATAACTGCTTCTAAAGTCCCTTTTTCATATTCAGCAGCACCTTGAACGGATTTGACTAAATTAACAATAAGATCATTTCTTCTTTGGTAAGCAGTTTGAACATTTCCCCAACTTTCTTTAACGCCTTGCTCTAATGTCATTGCGTTATTGTATATTCCAGATGCCCAGCCATAAATTGCAAAAATTACGACTGCTACGATAATCCAAGGCAAAAATCTTCTCATTTTTTTTAATTTTTAAGTTTAATATTTAGTTTTTGTTTTTAATTGATTTTACAATTATTTAAAGTTCATTTTTAATATTCAACAATTGCATTTTTATTCCTTCAAGTTTAGATATGATATCAAACTTGTCTAGTGTTTTCTTTTGTCCTTCTTTCAAATGGGTTTTGGCGCCTTCTAGAGTAAAACCTCTTTCTTTTACCAAATGATAGATTAGTTTTAGGTTGTTTACATCTTCTGGCGTAAACATTCTATTGCCTTTGGCATTCTTTTTTGGTTTCAGAATATCAAATTCTTGATCCCAAAACCGAATTAGAGAAGTATTCACATGAAATGCTTTTGCTACTTCGCCAATACTATAATATCTTTTGTCTGCTGATAATTCTATATGCATTTTTTAGTCTAGAGATTGATTTTCTTGATTTGCCAATTTGCTGATAGCAACATATTCTGCTGCCGAAATATTTCCGTAATAAAAATTCAAAGGATTTACCACTTCACCGTTTTTATGCACTTCATAATGCAAATGTGGTCCTTCGCTTCTTCCTGTACTACCTACATAACCTATCACATCACCACGTTTCACTCTTTGTCCCGCTCTACAATTGTATTTACTCAAATGTCCATAAAGAGTTTCATAACCAAAACCGTGACTTATTACTACGTGATTTCCATAACCAGATGCAGTATTGTCTGCACGTTGAATTACGCCATCTCCTGTTGCAAAAATAGGAGTGCCAGTATTGGCAGTAAAATCCATTCCTTCATGCATTTTTCTCACTTTTGTAAAAGGATCTGTTCTGTATCCAAAACCAGAAGCCATACGTTTCAAATTTTCGTTTTTCACAGGCTGAATAGCTGGAATTGCAGCTAATAAACTATTTTTTTCTTTAGCCAATTTCAATATTTCATCCAAAGATTTTGATTGAATCACCAATTCTTTAGACAAAACATCGACACGTTTTGAAGTACTTATTACCAAATCCGAATTATTATAACCCTCAAGTTCCTTATATCTATTTACACCACCAAAGCCCGCTTTTCTTTGCTCAACAGGAATTGGCGAAGTGTTAAAATAAGTTCTATACAAATTATTATCTCTATCAGAAACACTTTCTAAAACCTCGTCAATTTGGTCCATTTTCTTATTCAAAATAGCATATCGCAACTTAAAATTCTCAATTTCTCGAGCCTGCAATCTATCTTTTGGCGTTTCAAAAAACGGAGTATTCAACAACAATACAAAACTCAAAACACCAAACAAGGCAGAAGCCAATAAAAACAGTGCAGCATAACCAAATTTGGTCGCTTTCTTCGTCTTTATTTTCCGATATGCTAGATTTTCAGAATCGTAATAATATTTTACCTTCGCCATTTCCTAAAATATGCTATTTTTGCACAGTTATAAAAGTAAGTCGAACAAATTTAAGAAATGTTTCATTGAAAACTATTTTTTTGAAGCGAAACATTTGGCTTTTTTATAAATCATATTCCTGCTGTACGTTATAGTCACGCAAAAAAGCGTGAGCTACCACTGCCATCAGGGCTAAAGGAGAATGTGTTTGGAAGCTTTATTATGTTCTAAAACACCAAAATAAACCAAAATTACCGAATCAACAAAAATGATGACATCACAAGATATCAGAAAACAGTTTCTAGATTTTTTTCAAAGTAAAGGACATTTAATCGTGCCATCAGCACCAATTGTGCTCAAAGACGACCCAACTTTAATGTTCAATAATTCTGGGATGGCACAATTCAAAGAATTCTTTCTCGGAAATGGAACTCCAAAAAGCAACCGGATTGCCGATACCCAAAAATGTCTTCGTGTTTCAGGAAAACACAACGATTTAGAAGATGTAGGTTTTGATACCTACCATCACACGATGTTCGAAATGTTAGGAAACTGGTCATTTGGAGATTATTTCAAAAAAGAAGCCATCAATTGGGCTTGGGAACTATTGACTGAAATCTATAAAATCCCGAAAGAAAATTTATATGTTTCCGTTTTTGAAGGTAGCAAAGAAGACAATGTCCCTTTCGACCAAGAAGCTTGGGATATCTGGAAAGGTCTAATAGATGAAGACCGAATTATTTTAGGAAACAAAAAAGACAATTTCTGGGAAATGGGAGATCAAGGTCCGTGTGGTCCGTGTTCAGAAATTCATGTCGATTTACGTACAGAAGAAGAAAAAGCGTTGGTTTCAGGGAAAAGTTTGGTCAATAACGACCATCCTCAAGTAGTTGAAATCTGGAACAACGTTTTTATGGAATTCAACCGTAAAGCCGATGGTTCACTAGAAAAATTACCAGCACAACACGTAGATACCGGAATGGGTTTTGAGCGTTTGTGTATGGCATTACAAGGAAAAACTTCCAATTATGATACCGATGTTTTTACACCACTTATAGAAAAACTAGAACAAATTACAGGATTAAAATACACCACCAATGATGTCATTCTGAACGATAGTGAAGAATCTGAAGAACAAAACAAAACCAATATAGCAATTCGAGTTGTTGTAGATCACGTTCGTGCAGTGGCTTTTGCAATTGCAGACGGACAATTACCTTCAAACACAGGTGCAGGTTATGTAATTCGTAGAATTTTGCGTCGAGCTATTCGTTACGGATTTACATTTCTTGATACCAAAGAACCATTTATCAATAAATTGGTCGAAGTATTAGCCAATCAAATGGGCGAATTTTTCCCTGAAATAAAATCGCAACAACAATTGGTTACCAATGTAATTCGAGAAGAAGAAGCTTCTTTCTTGAGAACTTTAGATCAAGGATTGGAAATTTTTGAAAAAGAATATTTATTATTAACAACTACTTATTATTCTCCAGAAGGAAAAATTGAAGAACAATCTAGCAGAAAAATACTATCTGGTGAAACAGCTTTTAAATTATATGATACTTATGGTTTTCCGATTGATTTAACAAAGTTAATTGCAAAAGAGCGTGGATTAACTATTGATGAACAAGGTTTTGATGAAGAAATGTTAAAACAAAAAAACCGTTCTCGAGCTGCATCTGAAATGACAACCGAAGATTGGTCGGTTATAATTCCTGGAAATGTAGAAACTTTTGTAGGATATGACCAAACCGAAAACGAAGTAAAAATTTCACGTATTAGAAAAATTGACAGTAAAAAAGATGGTATTTTATATCAAATCGTTTTAGATAATACACCCTTTTATCCAGAAGGTGGAGGTCAAGTTGGTGATAAAGGAACATTGGTTTCTGTAAATGAAATTATTGAGATAATAGACACAAAAAAGGAAAACAATTTGATTTTGCATTTTGCAAAACAACTTCCAACTACTATAAATGCTAGCTTTATTGCTAAAGTAAATACAGATTTGAGAACCGCAACTTCTAAAAATCACTCTGCAACCCACTTGATGCATTTGGCTTTGCGAACTATTTTAGGAACTCACGTAGAGCAAAAAGGTTCGTTGGTAAATTCGAATTATCTTCGTTTTGACTTTTCACATTTCAGTAAAGTTTCAGATGAAGAATTACGTCAAGTAGAGCATTTTGTCAATGCAAGAATCGAAGAGCAATTACCATTAATAGAAAGAAGAAATATTCCGATACAACAAGCTTTAGACGAAGGTGCAATGGCTTTGTTTGGAGAAAAATATGGTGATAATGTTCGTGCAATAAAATTTGGTCAAAGTATGGAACTTTGTGGTGGAATACACGTAAAGAATACTGCCGAAATTTGGCATTTCAAAATTATTTCTGAAGGTGCAGTTGCTGCTGGTATTCGTCGTATAGAGGCAATAACTGGTGATGCAGTGGCGGCATTTTTTGAATCTCAAGAAAAAATGTTGAGCGAAATAAAAGCATTATTAAAAAACCCTCAAGACACCTTAAAAGCAGTCGTTTCTCTACAAGAAGAAAATAGTAAACTTACTAAACAATTAGAAAGTTTGATGAAAGAAAAAGTCAAAAATATGACTTCAGAATTAGTGCCTCAATTGCAAGAAATTAATGGGGTTCAATTTTTATCAAAGTTAATTGATGTCGATGCAAATACTGCAAAAGAATTGGCTTATGAAATTGGGAATACAGCAAAAAACATATTTTTGGTTTTGGCAACAGCCGAAGAAGGAAAACCAATGTTAACTTGTTATATTTCAAAAGAATTAGTGGCCAGCAAAAACCTGAATGCAGGAACAGTAGTTCGTGAATTAGGAAAATACATTCAAGGTGGTGGTGGTGGTCAGCCATTTTTTGCTACAGCTGGAGGGAAAAATATGGCAGGAATACCTGAAGCATTAGAAAAAGCTGTAGAATATTTAAAATAAATTAAATTAGTAAAAGAAACAATTGGTAATTGAGTTATATTTATACAACAATAAAAATTATTTTTAAATACTGTTTTTTTTACTTTAATTTGCTAACAATGAAATTATAAAAAAATGAAAAAGATATTATATTTAGTCAGTGTTTCGGTATTGTTTTTTACTTCTTGTATACCTAATCCAGAAGAAGATCCAGATCCAGTAGTTAATGTAAACGACATTTTGGTTAAAAAAGTTACAGAAATAGGAACCAATGGTGATGAATATTTTGTAGAGTTTACTTATTCAGGTAAGAAATTTGCTCAATCTATAGATTCAGATGGTATTCGAACGGTTTATACATATGAGCAAGATCTTTTAGTAAAAGAAGAATCTTTTGATGGCACAATACTTGTTGAAAAAGCAACTTATGTATATGATATAAGTAATAATTTGATTACTTATGTTGATTTGGATTATGAAACAAATACAGGTGAACGATGGGTATATGTGCATAATTCTAATGGGACTATTTCGTATCAAGAATATACAGGAGGTTTAAATGAGCAAACACAAGCAGATGTAACAGGAACTATATCGGCAACACAATATATCGAAAATGATATCAATCCGATAACGCAACAAACCCAAATTTTCACTGAAGTTTTTACATATGATACCAAAAACTTTCCCTTTAAAAATGTAACTGGAATAAACAAAGTATGTTTTGCAGGATCAGATTCTACAACAAATTACACCAACAATATAATATCTCAAACCGAACAAATTGATGATGCAACACCAGAAATTTCATACAATATTGTTTATGTTTATAATACTAATAATTTCCCAGTAACATCAACCGTTACTAGTGGAAATGGTGTAATTAGAAATACCGAAAAATTTATTTATTACTAATATATTTTAGAATTCTAAAACAAATAGAAACCCGAACGAATCAATTGTTTGGGTTTTATTTTTAAAAAAAGGATATGAATTAAATCTCATTTAATGAATTTTACGACCAAAATACCAATTTCAAAATACAACAACTCAATAGACTATAATGCTAAAATAGTTTTATTAGGTTCATGTTTTGCGGAAAATATGGGTCAAAAATTTCAGTATTATAAATTTCAAAATAAGGTCAACTTTTTTGGGATAATTTTTAATCCTGTTTCTATCGAAAAGTTGATTGAAAGAATAGTAAACCATCAAGAATTTTCAGAAAATGATATATTCTTTCATAATGAATCTTGGCATTGTTATGAAGTGCATTCAGAATTAAGTAACTCAAATAAAGTAGAATTTCTTCACAATTTGAATGTAATTCTTCAATCTACTAAAAATGAAATTACAAATGCAACTCATATTTTGATTACATACGGAACTTCCTGGATATATCGTTTAAAATCAAATAACAAGATTGTAGCCAATTGTCATAAAGTTCCCCAAAATCAATTTGACAAAGAGATTCTTTCAACAGAAATAATTGAGAAATCTATTCAAAAAACGATTCAATTAATTCAGTCGATAAATCAAAATTGTAATTTCATATTAACACTATCACCTGTTCGACATATTAAAGATGGTTTTGTTGAAAATCAGCGAAGCAAAGCCCATCTTATAACTGCAATACATAATTCACAATACATAATTCACAATTCAAATTATTTTCCGAGTTATGAAATAATGATGGATGAACTTAGAGATTATCGATATTATACAAATGATATGTTACATCCCAATTCAGTTGCAATAGATTATATCTGGGAACGATTTTTAGATAATTATATTTCAGAGACAGCTTTCTCAATAATGAATGAAGTAGAAAATATTCAAAAAAGCCTTACTCATAGGCCATTCAACCAAAATACTCAAGCACATAAAGATTTTGTTTTAAAACTTAAAAACAAAATAGAATTACTTCAAAAACAATATCCCAATATCAACTTTTAATAAAATACGTAAAATGTCGTATTGATTCGATTTCATAATAATGCCAGATTTGTAAAATAATATTAACAAACAAATCTATACATTATGAAAACTTTTAAAACATTCTCAAAATTAGCATTAGTAGTATTCGCAGTAATTATCACATCTTGTAGTAAAGATGATGCACCTGCACAAATCCAAGTTCCAGCAACAGGTAATTATATTACTGCAAAAGTTGATGGAGCCGATTTTTCTACAACCATTTTTGGAGTTTCAACAGCAAACGGATCAAGATCTGGTTCTGGAGATTTTACATTAATACAAGTATTAGGTGCAGATATTAATTCAAATAGTATTGCTATAAATCTTTTAGGTATTACAACTACAGGCACTTATACTCTTGACGGAAATTCTGATTCAGTAATTGCTTATACACCACCAACAGCAGGTGCAGCATACGGAACTGGTGGTTGTGCTGGAGCAATAGGAACAATAACAGTTTCTTATCTTGACAGTGCAAAAATCGAAGGAACATTTTCTTTTACAGGTAAAGATGTAGATAATTGTGCTACAAGTGCGACAAAAACAGTTACAAATGGTTCGTTTAGATGTGTTTTTGTAAACTAATTCAAATAGAATTATTATGAAATCAAAATACATAATTCTGGCATTTGGCTTTTTCTTACTCTTGTTTTCTAACCCAGTTTTTTCACAAAAAAAAGTATTGACAGATGAAGAACAAGTTCAAGAAGCTGTAACTCAAGAAATAGACACCCTTTTTAAATCAAAAGATTTTTTAAAACAAAAAAACAAAAAATTTGCAGATGCAAAAGGCACAGTAACCATTGATGTCGGTGTTGTTCAAAACGGAAAAGTATCAACCTTTTTTAAAGTAGATGATGATATCAAAAAACCGTTGTTTATCAATTTTATTTCAGACTATATTTTAGAACATAAGTTTTATTTCAAGTTGCAAAAACAGCAACGATATAAAATTCGATATACAGCCATATTCAATTAGTAATTATAATTCTTTAAAAATTAACTACACACTCAAAATTTTAAATCATGAATAAAAAAATAGCAATAGTAATGCTTTCTTTCAGTTTGATGGGATCATTATCAGTAAATGCTCAGTTCGGAAAACTTTTAGACAAAGTAAAAGGAAAATCTGGAGCAGGAAAAAAATCAGGAAGTTTTGCAACGGTTTGGGAATCTGAATTCGATAATAAAGCTACCCGTTTGGCGCTTTGTAATAGCGTGGGGGATTATGTGATAGGAACCGATGATAATTCAGCATCCGTTTTAGATGTAACAGGAAAAGCAATTTGGAGTGGTGATTATAAAAAAATTACCACGAACAAAACCAATAATTCTGAATATCAATATGTGATATATAAAGATAATGGAGGTTATTTATTTCTCTTTGATGCCAGAAAATTGGGCACAGATAGAGTTGCAGTTATTGATTTAGCCACTGGAAAAGAAATGTGGAACTCAGAAGACTATCAAAATCTTATTCCTAAAGAAAAAGATAAAGATCAATCGGGAACAGATCAAGGCGAGCTAGAAACTGTTAAATATATTGACGAACTCGATTCATTTTTAATTTCACAAAAAGCATCTGTAATATTGGTAAAAGCCAAAACAGGAGAAAAAGTTTGGGAAACAAACCGTTTCAAAGGAGGAGTTGGAAAATATGTATATGATGCCAAAAGAAATGAAATTATTATGCTCAATTTCAAACCAACAGCTCTTGGTGCATTGTTTGCAGGTTTCAAAAATCAATTGGTAAAAATCAATGCAACAAATGGAGATGTTCTTTGGGATGCAACTTTTCTTGGAACTATAGAAAAAGAATTGGTTACTCGAAAAGCAATTGTTGATATGTGGATAAAAGGAGATAAATTATTTATGTATTTAAACGGTTTACAGGTTTATAATATAAATAATGGTCAAAAATTATGGGAAGCCATTTATGAAAATGATATGGAAGGTGCCAATGGAGGATTATTTAGCGGAGGAAAAAGATCTAAAATTTATAGAACTTTAGCTGATCCTTTGTTTACTGATGATGCCGTTTATATCGTAATGTTAGGAACCAGAGATAGAACAAAATATGTCGAAAAACATGATTTAGAATCGGGAAAATTACTTTGGGCTTCAGAAAAAATAACAGGAGCTTTTTGTATGCCACATATATACAAAACGGGCGATAAAGTTATGGTACAAGTTGGAGGAAAAGTGGAAGTACAAGAATATAGATTAGAAACAGTTGCATCAACTGGTGGAGCTTTGATGGCAGCTGGTGGTTTTGGTGGAGGAACAACAAAACAGTGGGTTCCATATATTTATTCTGATTACAAAGCTCAAAAAAATAGCGTTCTTGCATTAGATGATAAAAATGGCACTACAGCATGGAGATCTGAGAAGTTTGACAAACGAATTACAGATTTAATTATTGATGATGACAAAAATGTATTTGTAGGCGATGGTGATGAGTTTTATGGATATGAAATTGCATCTGGAAAGCAATTATTTGATGTAAAACACAATGATGCTAAAGTTGGTAGAGCTTTTGATGTAATAGATTTTGATGATAAAGTAATTGTTATTTCCGAAAAAGGATTAGCAGCCTATTTCAAAAAAGATGGAAAACGAGCTTATGCAACCGAAAAATTAAAGGGAATTGACCAATGGTATAATGTAAAAGATAATTTCTTTTTGCGTGATCAACGTAATAGTAAAAATATTATTTATGGTATTGATATGACAAACGGTGAAACAAAAGGTTCAGTTCAATCTAAAGGTAAAGGTGGAAGTCCAAAATATGGAGATGGCATAGATATTACTGCAGATGGTGAATATATATATGCTTTTAAAGGCAGAAAAGTTGAAAAAATTAAAGTAAATAATTGAGGTTATTAGATTTTGTTTTCTGGGCTGTGACTTTGTTACAGCCTATTTTTTTAAATTATTTTATACTTTTTTATTATGAAAAAATACATTTATCTCATTCCCATTTTTATAATTTTTACAACAAATGCCCAACAAATTCAATGGGCATCAAAACTAATAAAATTTTCATCTGATTTAGGAGGAAAACAAAATGGCATAAAACGAATTTTAGGCAAACCAGATGCATTTCCTCAAGGCGGAAGTAGTGCAAATGCTTGGTCTCCAAAAAACGCACTCGACGGAAGAGAAGTTGTTGTAGTAGGATTTGAAAAACCGCAAACCGTTAAGCAAATTGCCGTTTTTGAAAACCTAAACGCAGGTTGTGTAAATAGAATGTTTGTTTCTACAAATGGCGAAAAATTTGAAACAGTTTGGTCGAGAAAACCAGATTATAAAACGCCTAGATACAAAACAACACTCAATACAGATAGGGCTTATTATTTTAAAAGAAAAAGACGAAAAGTTCAAGAAGTACCAGATGTTTTTAATCCAGGTATTGAGTATGCTATTCTAGAAAATGGCATATCTGGAGTTGTGGCTGTTAAAGTTGAGTTTAGTTTTGCCTTACTTCCTGGGCAGAAACAAATTGATGCTATTGGTATTTCAGATTCAGATATTCCGATTGAAGCCAAAATAAATAGTAGTCCAGAATTCGAAAATTTATCTAAACCAGAAAGTTTAGTTTTAAATGCTATAGAACCATCAGCGCCAATAGTTACAATTGATGGAAATAAAATTTATTTTACCAATAATACTTCAGAAAAAGAAGAAATTTTTTCTTGCAGTAAAAATAATAATAAATGGAGTACACCAGTTTTAGAATCAGAATTAAGCAAAAATAGTAATTACAATTATTTAGAATTTTCAAACAATGAATTTATACTTCAAGGAGGAATGCCTTATAATAGAGGAACAAACGAAAGTGGTTTTTGTATTTTGAAAAATAATAATGGAAATTTTGAAAATTTAGGGCAACTAAAAATTGCAGCATTCAATAATTACGACCAATCAGTTGATGCATCAATGACATCAGATTTGAAAACAATGATTTTAAGTATCGAAACCGATTTTACACAAGGCGGCACAGATTTGTATTTTACCAATAAAAAAGAAGACGAAACCTATGGATTACTCCAGAATATGGGAAAAAGCATCAATTCGGAAAATGATGAAGCAACACCACAATTATTGTCTGACAACAAAACAATGTTATTTGCTTCAAACGGATTTAGTGGTTTTGGCGATTATGACTTGTATGTTTCCTATAGATTAGATGATACTTGGAAAAACTGGTCAGAACCCATAAATTTAGGTGGTAAAATCAATGGTTTAGAATTTGAAGGATCACCTTATTATGACGAAAAAAACGAAACTTTATATTTTATAAAAGTGATTGAAGGAAAAACTATTTTAAGCGTTATAACAATTCCAAAATCTATTTTGATGAAAGTATAAAATACGTATTTAAGCGTATTTTATATATTTTTTTGATTGTGCAATTTTGTTTTCTAACAACAAAACAAACAAAATGTATTAAATTAAAATTTTGGGTGCTTTTAGTTTTTTTGAGAGAAACACGGTTTTTTAACCGTGTTTTTTATTTTAGTGCTTTTCTCTCTTTTGGTACTATTATTAAGTAATAGTATAACAAACAACTTATTCCTAAACCGAAAGGTATTAAAGCAAAGTTTTTACCAACAAATTCTCCAAATATTTTTTTCTCATCAAAGCCAAAAAACTCACTAATCATCCAAATGGAGTTGGCAGAAATCCAGAAAATAACGGCAAGATTATGAAACAATTCAGAAAGATTAGATCTGTTTTGCCAAGTGATGTATATAGCAATGGATAAAGTTGGAAAAATCATGGCTATACCAAGTGGTTTGTATACAAGACACCAGCATAAATCTTTGATTAACCAAAAGAGAATATGAAAATTCTCAATTATTCTGTGTTTTTTTGGAATGACATATAATTCTTCTTTCATATTGTATTCAATATTTTTTCAATAAAAAGCAAATATAGTAGTTTGATTAAAATTTTTAATAAATACGTCATTTATCGTATTTCAAGATGAAAATAAAAAATTGAAATTTGAAACATTCATTTTTAAATTTTTTTGCTATGATATATTTACTCACTATCATTATTGTACTACTTATTGGTGCGATTCTTTTTTTGAATATTCAAATCTATAACCAAAAGAAAATATTTCAAAACAAACTCAAGGAGTTACACAAAATCATAATTGAAAGTAATAAAAAACACGCTTTACAAAAAGATCAAATTTATCTTTCAAAAGAATTAGAAGAACGAATAAAAACTATTAATGCTACTCTAAGCAATACTATATTCGGACTCAATTTTGATTTATTCAATATATTATCAGAAAATGATTTGTTAAAAAAATAATTTAATTGTATTAAAATTTATTTCAATTTTCAATACTTTTATGAGATGAAATTATATTTATGAGAAAACTCTATCCTTCAATTTTTGTTTTTTTTATTTCGGCAGTTATGAATGTTTGTTTTTCTCAAAACAAAACTGAAATTGATAGTCTTTATAAAATAGTTTCTACTTCTAAAAACGATTCTGTTAAAGTAATGACTTTAAACAAAATAGCATTTGGTTATATTTTCAATGACATCAATAAAGCCAAAACTATTTTAAACCAATCTCAAGTAATTGCTCAGAAATCAAATTTTAAATACGGTTTAAATGATATTTTAAACAATAGAGGAATTTTGATGGATGTTTCTGGAAATTCAGACTCTGCATATTATTATTTTAATCAATCGTTGTTGTTTGGTAAAAAAAATAATTTCAAAAAATTTCAAGTCAAAGCACTTAATAATTTAGGGATGTTTTTCTGGAATACCGGAAAATTCAATAACGCATTGCAATATTTTTTTGAAGCATTAAAATTTAATGAAAGTGTTCCTAAAGAGGATCAAATAAACAACTCGGTTTGTTATAGTAATATTGGATTAATATTTCAAGAATTAGATATAAACGACAAAGCACTCGAATATCATAAAAAAGCATATGAGATTAGAAAAAAGGACAAATCAAATTTTATTTTATCTACATCCCTAAACAATATTGGGATTTGTTATCACTCTTTAGGCAAAAACAAATTAGCTATAGCAACTTATAAAGAAGGACTGCAAATGGCAAAAACCTATGGTAATAATGTTGATTATTACAAAATATTAGAAAATATAGGTAATGTTTTACAATCTGAAGGAGAATACAAAGAGTCAATTGGGTACTATGAACAAGGATTACTAAACCCAGAAAAATCTCCTAAAATAAATTTAGGAATATACTCAGGTTTGGTTGCTGCATACAACGAATTAAATAAACCAAGTAAAGCTTTAGAATATGCAAAAGAAGGTTTGCAAATTGTAAAAGATAATCCAGAATTACGAAATTTTGCTACTACATTATACCAATATACCGCTCAAAGTTATTATATGCTTGGTGATGTCAAAAAAGGAGAAGCTTATAATAGTGAATTTATTGGGATTACAAAAGATGTTTTTTCTGAAAATAATTCAAAACAAATTGCTCAATATGAGATAAAATATGAAACAGAAAAAAAAGAGAAGTTACTAGCTGAAAATAAAGTAAAATTGCTGCAAAATGAAGCTGAAAATAAGAAAAAAAATGATATTCTCATTGCAGTTTTAGTATTAGCAATAAGTTTAGGATTAATAGGATATTTAATTTACAGACAACAAAAACTCAAAAACATTCAGCAAGTGCAAGAATTTGAACTTCAATCTGCAATTGCAAAAATCGAAAATCAAAACAAGCTACAAGAACAACGTTTATCAATATCTCGCGATTTGCACGACAATATTGGTGCTCAACTTACATTTATTATTTCATCAATTGACAATATAAAATATGCTTTTGACATTCAGAATGACAAATTAAATAGTAAACTTGTCAATATAAGTAATTTTACAAGGGACACAATTATAGAATTGAGAGATACAATTTGGGCGATGAATAGTAAAGAAATTACATTCGAGAATTTACAATCTAGAATTAATAATTTTATTGAAAAAGCTAGAGAAATTGATTATTCAATAGATTTTGATTTTCAAGTTGATAAAAATTTGAAAAAAGTACATTTTTCCTCAGTAAAAGGGATGAATATCTATAGAACAATTCAAGAAGCGATACATAATAGCCTCAAATATGCAACTGCATCTTCAATAAAAATTCTAGCTGAAAAAAAAGATGAAAATATAAAAATTTCAATTATCGATAACGGTAAAGGTTTTGACTTATCAACAACTGAAAAAGGAAATGGATTGCAAAATATGAAAAAAAGAATTGAAGATATTAATGGTAAATTTATTTTGAATTCTTCAACAAAAGGAACAATAATAGAGATAATTATTTAATTGTACGATATATGAAGAAGTTATTACTTTTTATATTTTTTATAAGTTTTGCAGCACATTCTCAAAACGCCCAAGATATTATCGATGGTTTGAAAATAGAACTAAAAACCAAACCTGATGCAAAACGAACGGCAACCATTTATTCGGATTTGACTTGGTATTATACCAGTGTTTCTATTGATTCTGCTTTGATTTATGGTAATAAAGCAATTTTAGAATCAACAAAATTAAATGATTCTACACTTATGGCTCAAACCTATAGTGATATTGCAGCAGCCTATTTTAGAAAAGGAGATTATAAAAATTCAAAATCCAATTATCTAAATGCATATGCTATTAGAAAAGCTAAAAAAGATTTTAACGGTTTAGCAAAAATAAATATTAATTTAGGAAGCATTTATACTAGTACTTTGCAATACAAGCCTGCAATGAAAGCTTATCTTGATGCAATACAGTATTTTGATAAAAATGGTAATGACCAAATTGTAAATACTACAAAAGCAAATGTTGGTCTTTTGTTTTTTGAAATGAAAAATTACCCTAAAGCAATAAAATATTTGAATGAAGCCATTGTTTATCAAGAAAAAAATAATCAAACAGATAAAATATGTACTTCATATCTTACTTTAGGAAATATTTTTTTAGAATTAAAAGACACTTTAAAAGCGACAAAATATTATAATAAAAGTATGAAATTTTGTAAAGAAGCAGGTGATAAAGCAGCAGTTTCAAGCGTTTATAATAATATTGGTAATATAAAATCAAATCAAAACAAATCTAAAGAAGCAAATGATTTATTTGACAAAGCAAAAACGGAAAGAGATCAGTTAAATTCAGATTTGACAAAAGCTACATTGCAAATAAACATTGCTGTTGATTTAATTCGAAATCAAAAATTTGAAGAAGCAAAAAAAGTACTTTTAAATCTTAAAGAAATTTTTATAAATCAAAATTCAAATGACAATTTATTATTAACATATAAATCTTTAATTCCTGTTTATGCGTATTTAAATCAACCTGATAGTGTAAATTATTATAACGACAAATCAACAACTTTGCAATTAAAAATACAAGAAACCTCAATTTCTGAACAAACAAATGAACTCGAAACCAAGTATCAAACAGCCAAAAAAGAGAAACTTCTCTTGCAAAAAGAAGCCGAAGCCAAGCAAAAAAACACAACAATACTTGTTTTGTCAATGTTAGCATTTGGATTATTGGCATTTGGATATTTAATTTACAGACAACAAAAACTCAAAAACATTCAGCAAGAGCAAGAATTTGAACTTCAATCTGCAATTGCAAAAATCGAAAATCAAAACAAGCTACAAGAACAACGTTTATCAATTTCTCGCGATTTGCACGACAATATTGGTGCTCAACTTACATTTATTATATCCTCTGTAGATAATGTCAAATATGGATTTGATATACAAAACGAAAAACTAAATGGCAAACTTACCAACATTAGTAGTTTTGCCAAAGACACAATTGTTGAGCTTCGTGATACTATTTGGGCTATGAATACCAATGAAATAACTTACGAAGATTTAGAAGTTCGAATTCATAATTTTATTGAAAAAGCAAAAGAAGCCAAACAAGAGATAACGTTTTCATTTAAAATTGATAAAGATTTAGCAACCAAAAAACTTTCTTCTGTAGAAGGAATGAATGTGTACCGAACCATTCAAGAAGCAATTAATAATTCACTCAAATATGCTAATGCTAAAAATATTAAAATTGAAGCCAAAAAAGAAGAAAATCAAACCAAAATCACAATTACTGACGATGGTATAGGTTTTAATGAAACCGAAATTCACTACGGTAATGGCTTAAATAACATGAAAAAGCGAATCAAAGAAATTGGTGGGAAACTTCAAATTACCTCTTCAGAAAAAGGCACTACCATTGAAGTTTTAATTTAAATCTCAAACAACATTATATCAAAAATACGACAATTGTCGTATTTTTTTGTGTTTAGAAGTTTCGCAAATTTACCTTATAACTTTTAAATATTATTAAAATGAAAAAAATATTACTTATTATGGCATTCGCTTTTAGTGGATTTTTATTGGCACAAAACAATGCAACTTCTTTCGATTGGTCATTCAATGGCGGTGGCGGTTTCAATACGACCAAAAGGTTACATTACAACTCTCAAGGTGACTTGATTTTTTTACTCGATGTTGGTCATCAAACAATTTATGGCGGCACAACGATTTCTTATCCTGGTTTTGGACAATTTCCAGGAACAGCAAGTTTTATTGGCAAAAGAACGCAAAGCGGAACATCGACTGTATTAATTCAAAAAAGTACTCCTAATCCAACAAGCACAACTTTTCAAGATTTTGTCATTGATAATGATGATAATATTATTCTTACTGGAGCAATATTTGGATATAATACAACCGTTTTTTATGATTTCGGAAACGGAAAAACACTTTATGGAAAAGGAAACTTTATTGCAAAATTCAATCCGCAAGGCGTTTGTCAATGGGTAACTCTAGTAGATTATGGCTTATCTGGTACAATCTCTAGTTCAGAAAATAAAAATATTGGTTTGGGAATTTTACCAAACAATGATATTTACTATGCCAACCGTTCGACCAACGGAAACAGTCCATTTTGGTTGCTAAAATTGAACCCAGCTGGAACCGAAATTTGGCACAAAGAATGGATTTTACCTAACACAAACTCTGTTCAAATTTTAACTTCAAGAAATAATTTTTTCTTTGACAATACTGGAAAAGCTTACTTTTTTATTTATTGTATTCAAGGAGATATCGTAACTTTAGAGGGCACATTGCTTACTCCACCACCAGGAGGACATCCGTCAACAACAAGTTTGGTAACTATTAATAATGACGGAACAAATGGTGTTTTCACAACCTATCGTGGTGCAATTGGCGATATTGCAGTAGAAAAAACAACAGGAAATGTATTAATTAATTGGGGACAATATGTGCAAAATCCAGCCCCATTTGACACTTTGCCAATAGCAGTTAATGGCACTTATCAATACGGTGGTATTGTTGCAGTAGATTCTAATAGAAACTTTATAAATCATACAAATCTTTTATTTTCGAATTCAATTGGTAGTATATTTCCATTAGGAAATTTAAATTTTGTTACAAATACAAAAATGATTCCAACTGAAACAATTACAATTCCAAATCAGACTTTCACGGCTACAAAATACACTCCAACTTGGAAATTTTTTGAAAATTTTGTTTTCACAAAATTTGTTGCACATCCAGAAATAAATGACAATTGCACAAATTATGATTTAATGGCATTATACAACAATAAATTAGCGGTTTCAGGTGGATATAATCTAGCAAATAATCCAACGATTGCAGTAAACGGAACAACTTTAACGAGTTGTGTCAACGATCCAAATTTTGCTACATTATATCCAGTTTTCGCAACATCTCAAAGCGATGTTTTTATTTCACAATTGACGATTAGTTCAAGCTTATCAACAGAAGAAAGTACAGTTTTTAAATTAAGTTTATATCCAAATCCTACTTCAAACAATTTGAATCTTACTTTCGAAAATAATTTAGAAAACGCAACCATAAAAATCATTTCAACACTTGGACAAACGGTTTTCGAAAAACAAAATATTTCTGATAATAATTTCAATTATGATGTTTCCAATTTATCAAACGGAATGTATATTGTTCAAGTCACTAATGGAAGTTCTATAACTAATTCAAAGTTTCTGAAACAATAATTTTATAAATTATCAAACCTCAAAAATACGACAAATGTCGTATTTTTTTGTGTTTACAAATACTACTAATTTGTAATGTTAATAATAACAAACATAAAATCTATAAACAAATGAAAACAAAACTCTTAACCATATCAATGATTGCTTTATTAGCAATAACTTCAATTTCTTACTCTAAAAATGATGATGAAAAGACAACTCCACCAAATACAAATCCTGTTGCAGGGTATGGATTTTTGCTGAGAGAAAACGATCCAGCATCAACAACAATACAAACAGTTTCAAGCACCAGTTTTTCTAAGCAATTCAAAACTTTAATTGCGAAAAATTCAGCAAGAATCGCCATTTTTGAAATTAATTTATCATGAACAACAGCGACTACTTATCCATTTGGATGAGTTGCGGGTAGTACTCTTGCATATACAAGCCCAATGCTCGATGCTTCTTCAGTAGAATGTATCGTTACAACAAACACAAATGGTAAAATATCTGTTACTTTCAAGGCTTTCATTTCAGGAACAGGTTTTACAAGATTATATGGAACATTTACTGATATTACTGTAACACCATAAATTTTTGATTATATTTATCAAACTAAAAAAATTCAAAATGATAAAAATTGCTATAGTTGACGATAATTCATTTTTAATAAAAGCAACTCTGGAAAAATTGTCTTTTTTTGATGATTTTGACATTAAATTTACAGCTTTTGATGGCAAAAACGCCATCGAAAAACTAGACAAAAATCACAATGTAGATTTGATTTTAATGGATATCGAAATGCCCGTAATGAATGGTATAGAAGCAACTCAAATTATTAATAATAAGTTTCCTCAAATAAAAATCATAATGCTAACTGTTTTTGATAATGATGAAAATATTTTCAATTCTATAAAGGCAGGTGCTGATGGTTATCTGCTAAAAGAAGTGAATCCCAAAGATTTGCATCAAGGAATAATAGATACATTAAATGGTGGTGCAACAATGACTCCTTCAATAGCATTAAAGACACTTAAGTTGTTTAGAAATCCTATTGATTTTGAAACTACTCAAAACAAAGAAGAAATAAACTTAACCACTCGTGAAGTTGAGGTACTAGAACAATTGAGCAAAGGATTAAAATATGATGCTATTGCAGAGAATTTGTATTTATCAACAGGAACCATTCGTAAACATGTTGAAAATATTTATGCAAAACTTCAGGTGCATAATAAACTAGAAGCGATTCAGAAAGCAAAAAACAACAATTTGATATAAGTTTTATATCTTCGTTGCAAATTGTTAGAATCATTTGAAATGCAACAAAATACTTTAAAGCCAGGAGTTTTCGGGACAATTATCGAAATCAGAAAATGGGTAATGTTACTCCTTGTAGCACTAGTACTTTTTTTTGGTTACAAATATTTTTCTACCAAAAGCAATACGTCTACAATAGAATATGATACTGCATTAATACAAGAACAAATCAAAAATGTTGGTAAATTGGTCGTAACCGAAGGACATTTCTCGCAAGTCTTGACCTATAAGGATCAAAACAAATATTTAGGTAATTTGATTTCTTTTGACAAAAAAGCATTAGTGGTCATCAATGCTGATGTAACGGTTAGTTTCGATTTAAGCAAAGTAAAATATGTTATTGATGCGCCGAACAAAACAGTAACTATTACTAATATTCCTCAAGAAGAAATAAAAATCAGTCCCGATATTAAATATTATAATGTTGACCAAAGTACTTTCAACGAGTTTACTGGTGACGATTATAATAAAATCAACAAAATAGCCAAAGAAAATTTAGCGAAAAAAATTCAAAAATCTACGCTAAAATCTAATGCCAAAAACCGTTTGGTAAGCGAATTGTCAAAAATATTGATTGTCACCAACTCTATGGGTTGGAAATTGCAATACGATGGTCAATTAGTTGCAAACAATAAAGAGTTTCAGCAAAAAATCGTCAATTAAATTTTATTTTCTAAACTACTCCAGCCACCACCATTCATAGCTTCAATGCCATTTTTTTTCAAAATTGAGGTTGCTTGAGCACTTCTCATTCCGCTGGCACAACAAGCAATAACTGGTTTGTTTAATTTTTTTATTTCTTCAATTTTAGACGAAATTGTATTCAAAGGAATGTTTTTTGAACCTTTTATATGACCTCCAGAAAATTCACCTGGGCTTCTCACATCAATTATAACAGCACCTTTGTCCATAAAATTCCTGGCACTTTCTGATTTGCCACCAAAACCAAACATACTTAATAATCCCATAATTTTTATTTTTTTTAATAAATTGTTTTCAAAATCTGATTACAAAATTACTACAATCCAAATCACAATTCAGTAACAAAAGTTACCCAATTCAAAAATATCTTTATATTTGAAATCGTATGAAGATTACCGATAGAAAAACCGAAATTATAAACGTAGCCGCAAAACTTTTTAAAGAAAAAGGATACAGTGCTGTGACAATGCGCGATATTGCACAAGCTATGGATATCAAAGCAGCCAGTTTGTACAATCATATCAAATCCAAACAAGAAATTCTCGTTTTAATTATTATTAATATTGCCGAAGAATTTACTTCGGTTATCAATACAATTGTCAATTCTGATGACGCAACCATTCAAAAAATAGAAAAAGTTATTCAACTTCATATCGATATTACCCTACGTAATGCGGATGCTTTGGCTTGTTTAAATAACGATTGGATGCATTTAACAGATGAAGATTTATCCTATTTCATCAAAATGAGAGAAGATTATGAGGAGAATTTTCGCACTATTATTAAAAAAGGAATTCTTGATGGTGATATAAAAAACATAAATCTCGAAGTTATCATTTTTTCAACACTTTCTACTTTACGTACACTTTATCTTTGGTACGGAAAGAAAAAAAGTCCCAATCCTTCAGTTTTAAAATCAAATATGATTGAAGTTTTACTAAACGGAATAGTAACCCATTAATATACTGATAATCAACAGTTGTTAATTTTTCAAACGTTGTAGTAACTATTTAATAATATTTACTTAAATTTGCATAGTAAACTAACAAGCGTTAGTTTTGTTAAAAAAAATTTTTTATGGCTCGATTTCATAACATCAAAGTTGCTGATATATATAAAGAAACCAAAGATTGTTCGGTACTTTCTTTTGATATCCCAGAAGAATTAATATCAGAATTTCAATACAAACAAGGACAACATCTAACTTTAAGAACTACAATTGATGGAGAAGAAGTGCGACGTTCTTATTCATTATGCTCTAGTCCTATTGAAAATAAATGGAAAGTTGCCGTTAAAAAAATCAACGGTGGATTGTTTTCAACTTTTGTTAATGACACTTTAAAAAAAGGAGATGCAATTGAAATAATGGCGCCAAATGGTATTTTCAACACCGAAGTAAATCCTACTCAAGCCAAAAATTATATAGCTTTTGCAGCAGGAAGCGGCATTACTCCAATACTTTCTATCATAAAAACACATTTGGCATTAGAACCCAAAAGTACTTTTAAGTTATTTTATTTAAATAGAACTGTAAAATCAATTATCTTTAAGGAGGAAATTGAACAACTTAAAAATGTATATTTTGATCGATTTGAAATCTTCCATTTCTTAACCAAAGAACATCGAAGTATCGAATTGTTAAACGGGCGATTTACAAAAGAAAAATTAAAAGTATTAACCAGTAAAATTATCGATATACCATCGGTTGACGAATGTTTTATCTGTGGTCCAGAAGAAATGATTTTTCTCATTCGTGATGAATTGGTTGCTGCTGGGTTAAACAAAAATAAAGTACATTTTGAATTGTTTTCAACAGGAAATTCTGATGCAGACAAACAACGTGTCAGTAAAATATTAGAGAAAAAAGTCGAAGGAACCGAAGTCACAATTATCGATGGCGGAAAAGAATTCCACTTCACTATGGATGATGATTTCGATAATATACTCGATGGCGCATTAGCAGCAGGTGCAGATTTGCCTTTCGCTTGTAAAGGTGGCGTTTGTAGCACCTGTCGTTGCAAAATAATTTCAGGAACAGTAGAAATGAAAATCAATTATGCACTCGATGAAGAAGAAGTAGCAAAAGGATTAATTTTGAGTTGTCAAGCTGTTCCTACATCTCAAAATGTGGTGGTCGAATTTGGTGTATAAAATAATTAGAAGCAAAATGGCTTGGGCATTTTCAACCATCCATTTTCCTGCTTTTCGTTGCAATCTTTGCTTTTTTAAAGAAAAAAGCAAAGGATTTCCACTTCAATCAGGGCTAAAAAATAAATGTATTGAATTAAAATAGTAATAACAAAAGTTCAAATATCCAATGTCAGTAAGA
>JAYTIV010000115.1:0-3962 GCA_043731625.1 Flavobacterium sp.
TAGTTGTGGGTTGCGTTGTGGTGAGCTTTTGGCTTTGCAACCGCATCATATAGATTCTAAACGAAATTTGGTTCTGCTTAAAAATGCCAAAGGAAAAAAGGATCGTATAGCTCCTTTGAGTCCAAAGATTTTAACCATGTTGCGCGATTATTATGCCACTTACAAACCGACAAAATATTTATTTGAAGGGCAAATGATTGGTGCACCTTATGATGCACGCAGTTTGCAATCGATACTCAAACAAGCGCTTCAAAAAACAGGCATCACAAAACCTGTTACCCTGCATTGGTTGCGACATAGTTATGCCACTCATTTGCTAGAAAGCGGAACCGATTTGCGCTATATTCAAGAATTGTTGGGCCATAGTAGTAGTAAAACTACAGAAATATATACTCATGTGAGTACAAAAAATTTGCAACAAATAAAAAGCCCCTTTGATTATTTGTAACAAAAAACCATTATATTTGGATAGTATTAAAAAAATATATACGTAACAAACATTCGTATATACACTCGGAAATGTCATGCTATGCGCATGTTTGTTGCGGGTATATACTAGTTAGCAGATATAGTTTGAAAAATCGTAGAAATAACAAAATTTATGACAAACAAAGAAAAAGAAAAACTTTACTATAATGTAATTAAACAAGAATCTAAAAACTTTTCTTGGAAATTTAAGAGCTATTTTACTTTCAAAGTTGTCGACAATTTATATTTTGTTGCTAATTTTTATGTTGTACCAAAAACAAACAACATATACGGCTGGTTGGCATTTAAACCTTACTGTCTAGATGATTTATTTTGGGAAATAACAGATTCTATTGAAAATTCTAAATTGCCTTTGAGTTTTAGAGGAGAAGCAGCATTTCAAGTAACAGCTGATTCAATTTATGAATTTGACATTACAATCATAAATGAAGAAATACCTAATGCTGAAATAAATCAACTTTTGACAAATATTGAAAATGAAATTGAAAAACATAAAAAAGAATATCCAACCGTTGAAACTTTTTTAGAAAAACAATTAGCAAATGAAAATATTCATAGTGTAAGAATTTTAACAAGTTTAATAAATTTGGAAAAATATGAAGAAGCTGAAAGTAAAATTAAAGAATACCGAAAAAATGATATAAGTTCTGGATATGGATTTGGGAAGAAAGATTATTACGATTTAGCCGAGGAATTTTGTAAAAAGAAAAATAAAAAAAATGAATCATTCTTAAAGAGAATATTCAAAAGATAAATTACTACATCTGCTAACAGCGGTTTGCAAAAATTGGGGTTTTGGTCTTGACTTTACACATTGTTTTGTACTTTTGTGTTTAGTGATTAATCGAAGTTTAAGCTAACCAAATCCCCAACTTCTGCAAGCCACGAGACGTTGTGCGAGAGTTTGAGAAACCGCACAGAAAAACTAAAATCAAACAAAAAATAAAAAAATATGACAAACTGTATAATATGCGACACTAAATTAGGATTTACAAATAAACCGACTTTTGGACAAGGCAAACTAAGTGATGGAAATGAAATTTGTTTTAAATGTTTTAGTAAAATGACTAAATCAAATGGAAACAAAATACCGAAATTTTCAACAATGAAAATAAATGATGTAAAAGAGTTTATGTCAAATAGTGAGAAAACTGTAAATGAAAGTAACAGCCGACTTGATGAAATCAAAGAACAAATTAAAAATTTGAAACTTGATAATGTTTCGTCTTTTTTTGGAAGAAAAGAAGTAAACGAACTGCCAAATATATTATTTGCAGAGGAAAGCGTTTTGGATATTGTTCAAGGAACCTACAACAATAAAATGGGAATTTTGGTTGCTACTGAAAATAGATTAATCTTTATTGATAAAGGATTTATGTATGGTTTAAAAGTTGAAGATTTTCCATATGACAAAATAACTTCAATAGTTTATGAAACAGGATTTGTCCAAGGAAAAATAATAATTATGGCTTCCGGAAATAAGGCTGAAATTGACAATGTTATTAAAAACAGAGTTAAACCATTTTCAGATTTAACTAGAACACAAATTTCAAATTCAGGAAAATCAAATAATATTCCAGTTCAAAACGTCACAATTAATCAACAAGTTGATGTTGCAGACCAATTAATGAAATTAGCAAGTCTTAAAGAAAATGGGATATTAACAAATGAAGAATTTCAAACTCAAAAAGCAAAATTACTATCTCAATAAATCCTAAATATGAAAAATTTTATATACTCAATCTTTACAATTATTTTATTTACTTCCTGTGGCGATAATTCAAAAATTGGAAAGTACACAAAAGAACCTCTTCCAGAAAATTTTAAATATGTTATAACCAAAGATGAAAGTAATGTCGCATTAGAAAAAAATCAAATTTATGTTCAATTAAGCGAAAAGTTAGCCGAAGGACAAATTGCAACACTCGCTGAAGAACTGTTTAATTTAAAAGATAAACAACGAAGATTTTATATATTTTATTCACTAATAAACTCAAACGATGATGAAACGGTTTGGGCAATAAGTCATTTTGACCCTGAATTAGAAATTACAATTAATGGTTCAACCGCAACACAGGAAATTAAAGTAAAAGAAAATACCAGCAAAGTTGATGGAAAAATCATTGGAATATTTTACGAAGAAGAATTTACTTCTTCATCATACACAGTTTTTGAAAAAGACAATAAAATTTTTGTGAAAAATCTATTGAAGAATGGACAATCAACACAAAATGAAATGATAGAAAGTAAAGTAGAAAATGGAAAAAAATTAGAATTTAAAGATGGTTTGTATAATGGAGAATATTATATATTAACCAACAATAATCAATTAGAGTTTTACAATAAAGAAAATAAGAATTTTACGACTGCAACAGAAATTAAATAGAAAACCCATCGCACAACAGCGGTTTGGCGCAATTGGGGTTTGAGGCAAACTTTAAAGTTGGTTTTGTACTTGGAAGTTCGGTCTTTAATTTATATATTTGGCTAGTCAAATCCCCAACTAACGCCAAGCCACGAGACGTTGTGCGTAATTATACATAAAAAACTTAAAAACAAGATGTTATGAAAAATTTAATTTATCTTTTTTCTTTTTTAATATTTATAAGTTGTGAAAAGGAAAATATTCAGAGCGGAATTCAGACAAAAGTTTCGGGGAAACTTACGAATTATGATGGAGAACCAATATCTAATTCTAAAGTAAGAATTGGAGAATTTAAAAACAAATTTGTTTCTGACGGAGGAAGTACGGATTATTTTTCTAAATATGTAGATTCAACTTTAACAAATAATAATGGAGATTATGATATTACTTTTAAAACAACTGGAGAAGGTTCTTCATATAGATTAATTCTTGAAAATAATCCAAATGATCAAAGTTATTATGGACTTTATGATTCTGTAGAAATAAAAAATTTAGGAAATCCATTTGTGTTTAATTACAACCAATTTACAAAATTATATCCTTGCGATGTAACAATAAATATGAATAATATTTTAATATTGCCTATTGAAATTTATCACGAAACTACGAGAAGAATATTTAATCCTGAAATCACTACAAATTCAATTTTTGTTAAAAGAATTTATATAACAAAATCTGGAACTCAAAAATTTACATTACAAAGAACAAAACCAAATGGAACTTATCAACAGGCAGTTTTTAATTTTCCAGCAAGTAATTCAACTTTATTAACAACGCAAAACATAAATTTAAATGATTCTGATTTTATAGATATTTAAAATAACTACGCACAACAGCGGTTTGGCGCAATTGGGGTTTTAGGCAAACTTTAAAGATGGTTTTGTACTTGGAAGTTTAGGTAGAAACAAAGTTTTGGCTCACCAAATCCCCAACTGACGCCAAGCCACGAGACGTTGTGCGTCATTTTACAAAAAAAATTATGAATAAAACATTAACAATTATTTTAAGTTTTTTATATTTTTCAAATTTATTTGCTCAAACTGAAAGT
>JAYTIV010000116.1:0-26334 GCA_043731625.1 Flavobacterium sp.
GGATTGCTGTTTTCATTGCCCATATAAGTTCCGATGCCTTGTGAGTTGAAACTACAATCTTCATAATTGCCTATTTGTCCAGCACCAGCATCAAATAAGGCATTTCGCAATTTTTCTGCATTTTCTGCAAGGGTATAGGTAACAAGTTTCTGAATATAATTTTGTTTCGGTATTAGGATTTTAGCTTTTTTCAAACCCAATGCATCACAGAAAATTTTATTGACACCATTTTTATGATTGTCTAATGCGGTATGAACGGCATAAATTGCGATGTCATTCTTGATTGCTTTAATTACAGCTCTTTCAACATAATTCTTACCTGTTATTTTCTTTAATCCCGTAAACAAAATAGGGTGGAAGCAAACTATGAAATTGCATTTTTTGGTTATGGCTTCTTCAATTACATTTTCTAAAGCATCATGACAAACTAATATTCCTGTAGCATCTGTTTCTTGATTTCCAACAAGTAATCCTACATTGTCAAAATCTTCAGCATAAGACAAAGGTGCCATTTCTTCTAGAATTTCAATAATTTCTTTTATCTTCATTTTAAGTTGACCATTGATTTAAAATTTCTTTTACTGTCCAGATGCCATTGTTTTTTTCAAAAAGAAAAAAGCTTCCACTATTGTGTTCAATATTTCTATAGAATGCTACTTTCACTAGGCAAAAATTGTTGGCAAAATACATAGGTTTACTCACAATCATTAATCTTTGGTTGTTTTCCTTAAATTGTTCAGCTGCTTTTTGAAATTCATCTAAAGATAAGCAATTATTGACTTTGCTTTTTAGAAATTGGTGTTGATTGGTAAAAAGAATATTGAATTCTTTACTCCAATCTTCATTGATTGCAGGATTGATTTGACTTTTTAATGCAGCTGTATTTTTTTTGAGCAACTCGTTTTTACTAATTACTTCTAGCGTTTCCTCATTATTGGGTGCTTTGTTGCAATAGAAACTCAGCAATTGAAGACGATTTTTGACAATCACTTTTTCTTCGGCATAATATTTTGTCAGTAGAATTTTGAGAATTGCCGCATCTGGATTTTCCTGTGCGTAAGAAAATTTGAAAATAAAAAAACTAATAAGGAGCACTATTTTAGTAATCAGCTTCATTTTTTGAATGTGTTTTACAACTACAAATTAACGAAAAATAGCGTCATCTAGTGTTTCTTTTACAAAAAAAAGTATACTTTCGTAAAATGAATTTTCTGCGAAAAATACTTTTTCCATTTGCCATTATATATGGATGGATTATGCAATTTCGGAATTATTTGTATGATATAGGATTCTTTAACTCGTCTAGTTTTGAAATACCCATTATAGCAGTTGGAAATTTAAGTGTAGGCGGCACAGGCAAAACACCACAAATAGAATATCTTATTCGTTTGCTTTCTGACACCTATAAAATAGCCACTTTGAGTAGAGGTTATAAACGAGAATCTGAAGGTTTTGTGTTGGCAGACACTTCATCTAATGCTTCTATTTTAGGAGATGAACCCTTTCAGTTTTATTCAAAATTTCCCAATATTCAAGTAGCAGTTGATGCCAATAGAAAAAATGGAATTGCTCAATTATTGGCTCAAAAAGTACAACCAGATATTATTTTATTAGATGATGCTTTTCAACATCGACGTGTAAAAGCAGGATTTTATATTTTGTTGACATCGTATGATGATTTGTTTTACAAAGATTATATTTTGCCAACTGGCAATCTAAGAGAAAGTAGAAGTGGAGCAAAAAGAGCCCATATGATAATTGTCACAAAATGTCCGAAAGATTTATCTGAACTTGCACAAGCCAAAATAGCAGAGAAAATTGCTCCTTATTTTAAAGGGAATACTAAAAGTAACGATGCTATATTTTTTAGTTATATAGATTATGATGATACAATTTATTCATTAAATAAGACAAAATCTGTAAGTGAATTGAAACTGGTACCGAAAGTACTCGTGGCAGGAATTGCAAAGCCAAAACCATTTTTTGATTTTTTGCAAACAAAAAATGATGTAATTTTGACCTTTCAGGATCATCATCAATTTACTGAAAAAGATATTTTTGATATTAAAAAACAAGCAGGAGAAAAAAGTATTGTCACTACCGAAAAAGATTATATGCGAATGAAAAACAGCATATTAAGTGATCAGCTTTATTATTTACCAATACAAACTTCGTTTATAATTAAAGGCGATTTTTTTGATAAAACAATTTTAAATTATGTGGGAAAAAGTACAAGAAACAGTTAGTTATATTAAAGAAAAGACCAATTTTACACCAGAATATGGTGTGATTTTAGGTTCAGGATTAGGAAGTTTTACAGATGATATGATTGTAGAACATACCTTATTATATAGTGATATTCCTAATTTTCCAGTTTCAACTGTTCAAGGTCATAAAGGTGCTTTGGTTTTTGGAATTATTGGTTCAAAAAAAGTGGTAGCCATGCAAGGTCGTTTTCATTTTTATGAAGGATACGATATGAAACAGGTTACTTTTCCTGTTCGTGTGATGAAATATTTGGGAGTAGAAAAATTGATAGTTTCAAATGCTTCTGGTGGTGTCAATCAAAATTATAAAGTAGGTTCAATTGTTATTCTGAAAGACCATATCAATATGATGCCAGAACATCCGCTTCGAGGCATAAACGATGAACGATTTGGACCACGATTTGTAAATATGAGTGAGCCATTTAGTCGCAAAATGATGACTAAAGCAAAAGAAATTGCCACTGCTTTAAACATAGAAGTACAAGATGGAATTTATCTTGGTTTGCAAGGTCCAACTTTTGAAACCTTATCAGAGTACCGTATGGTAAAAATTTTAGGTGCTGATTGTGTAGGAATGTCTACCGTTCCAGAAGTTATAGTAGCAAGTCATATGAGTTTAGAATGTTTCGGTATTTCTGTAATTACAGATATTGGTCATGAAGATAGCATTGAAACCATAACTCATGAAGAAGTTTTAGAAGCTGCTCGACATGCAGAACCGCAAGTGAGACAATTGATCAAAGAATTGATTATACAATACTAACTTTTCTTGCAAAATTCTCTGCAATGATTCTGTAAAAATCTTCAGGATCAAATGGTTTTGTAATCACATCATTCATACCATATGACAAAAGCATATCTCTATTTTCGTTTAACGAAATTGCGGTTAATGCTATAATTAATGTTTTTTTGTCGAAGGTACGTATGGTTTGGGTAGCAATTGTTCCGTTGATACCTGGCAAATGAACATCCATTAAAACTAAATCGTATTTATTGTTTTTTACAGCCACAATGGCATCTTCACCATTATCAATAATGTCATCACAAATCATTCCTTTGTTTTGAAGCATTTTTCTCGTAATCATTTGATTGATTTTGTTGTCTTCAATCAATAATATTTTCTTGTCTATTAGTATTGAATCATCATAATTCAGAGGTTTTTCAGCCAAAGTATCATCTTCTCCAATTTTGAAACTCAAGTCGAAAGTAAATGAAGAACCTTTGCCCACTTTACTTTCGAGTTTTATTTTACCGCCAAGAATATCTATAAGTTTTTTGACGATAGTAAGTCCTAATCCAGTACCTCCATATTTTCTATTTATTTCAATAGAACCTTGTGAGAAACTATCAAAAACAGATTCTATTTTTTCTTCTGGAATTCCAATTCCAGTGTCTACAATTGCAAAGTGAATAGAGGTGAATTCTTCATTGATTTCGTTGCAATTGATAATTACTTTTACTTCACCGTTTTTGGTAAATTTCAAAGCATTATTAATCAAATTCAGAAAAATTTGAGACAATTTTGTTGGATCACCTATTAAATAATCAGGAATGTTTTTATCAATTTCTATTGTAAATGCATTGTTGTTTATAGTAGCTAATTCTTTTAAGGAATTTTGAATATTCGATAAAAGTAATTTTAAATTGAAATTGATATTTTCCGTTTCAATAGCATTGGATTCGATTCTATTAATTTCTAGAATTTCATTGATAAAGGTGAGTAAATAATTTCCTGAAAACTTCAATGAAGTGAGGTAATTCATTTGAGATTCTCTTGGGTTTTCTTGCAACAACAAATGGGTTATTCCGTTAATAGCATTTAAAGGAGTTCTTAATTCGTGGCTTACAGTTGAAAGAAATTCTGAACGTGCTTTTGATGCTTTTTCTGCTTTTTCTTTAGCAGTTATAAGTTCGTTGTTTTTTTCTTTTAATAATAAATTCGATTGGTTTCGAATAATATTATTTTTATATAAAGATAAACTCAAAAGCGATAAAATAGATATTAAAGCAATGGCAAGAATACTTATAAGTTTAGCAACTTTATTGGCTTTTTGTTGTTCTCTGTTTTCTTTGTCTAATTGTTCTATTGTTTTGAGACGTTCGTTTTCTTTGAATTGAGTATAGTCTTCAGAACCTAATCGTTGTGTGTTTAATTTTGAAATACTGTCTTTTAATTCTATATGTTTTTTTAACAATTTGAAAGCCAAATCGGTGTTTAATAATTTTTCTTGAACCGAACTTAAAGCTTGTAAGATTTTGGCTTTTTGTTCTAAATTTTTATCTTTACTATTTAATTCGTAAGCACGATTTAGATAATTTAAAGCCAAATTTTTTCTATTATTTTGCATCTCAATTGTTCCAATTTGATACAATGCTTCTGCCTTGGTTTTAAATAAATCCTGAGCGTCTGGTTTGGCTATAATTTGATTAAAAATAGGCGCAGCTGCTGCAAATTCTCCTTTTGCTCTATACACAATCCCTTTTTGCAAATCGAGTAATTCTATAGCATAAGGTATTTTAATTGTATTGTAAATAGTTTTGGCTTTATCAAAATAAATTTCTGCTTTGGTATATTCGCCTTTTTCCATGTAGGACAAGCCTAGATTGTAAAAGGCATACGCTTGCTGGCTAGATGGTTTTATAGAATTGAATAGGCTTATACTTTTTGTATAGGTTTCAATCGCATCATCATATTTTTTTAAATCAAAATAAATACGACCCAAAGAAGCATAGGAATTTGCTTGAGCTTTGATATCCTTAGTTGTATTGGCATAATCTATTGCTTTTTGGGCAAAGACTAAAGAGAATTTGTAATTATTGGTTTTTATATTAAAGTTAGATAACTCTAAATAATAATCAACACTATCGACTTTTGATACACTATTTTTTTGCTTTTGAGCAAATAATAATGAATTGAAAAAGATAAAATAAAAGAAAAAGTAACGCATTAATTATCAATATTGATTTTCAAAAGTTTAAAAGTAAGAAATTAATTCTTTCCTATAAAAATAATTAGGTCAATAATTCGTGAAGAATATCCAATTTCGTTATCATACCATCCTACAACCTTTACCATTTTGCCAATTACGGATGTTAAAAGTGAATCAAATAAGCAAGAATTGGTATTTCCGATTACATCTACAGAGACAATAGGATCTTCGGTATAGGCTAATATTCCTTTTAAATTTGTATTGGAAGCTTTTTTAAATGCTTCATTTATTTGTTCAATCGAAACTTGATGTTTTACATAACACGTAATGTCTGTTAAAGAACCATCTGGTACTGGAACACGAATGCCACTTCCGCCAATTTTTCCTTCTAATTTTGGAAATATTTTGGTCAATGCTTTTGCTGCACCTGTAGTTGTAGGAACTATTGATTGACTTGCTCCACGTGCTCTTCGTAAATCTTTATGTGGTTGGTCATGCAGACTTTGGTCAGTAGTGTAGGAGTGAACAGTTGTGATATATGCTTGTTCGATTCCGCATAAATCACTAATAATTTGAAGCATTGGTGCCGCATTATTGGTGGTGCAACTTGCGTTTGAAATTATTTTTTCGGTGCCATCCAATATAGATTCATTGACACCCAATACTACCGTTTTTATTTCTGAAACTTCTGATGGTGCAGAAAGAATTACTTTTTTGGCACCTGCAATAATATGAGCATTTACATCATCAAATGTGTGGTATTTCCCAGTTGATTCAATGACAATATCAATGTCTAACGATTTCCAATCTAGATTTTCTATATTTTTTTCGTGAAAGAAAAGATAGTTTACACCATTTACTACAATAGAATTATCAGTAAAAGAACATTCATAGGATAATACACCATGAATGCTGTCATACTTTATTAAGTGAGACATAGTTTTGTTATCAGCAATGTCGTTTATTCCTACAACTTCTATTGTGGGATGATTTATTAATAATCGAAATAGATTTCGTCCTATTCTTCCAAAACCATTTATAGCAATTCTAGTTTTAACACTCATTCTATTCGGGATTATTCAACTGTGAATTTGAACTGTAATTTACAGAATATGTTTTTGAGCATGGTAACTTGAGCGAACTAACGCGCCACTTTCTACATGTCGAAAACCCATTTCCTTACCAATTTTTTCATATTTCTCAAATTGTTCTGGAGTTACAAAAAACTTGACAGGTAAATGTTTTTTGCTGGGTTGCAAATATTGACCAATCGTTACAATATCTACATTGGCATCTCGTAAATCTTGCATGGTTTGAATTACTTCTTCTTCGGTTTCACCAAGTCCAAGCATAATTCCAGATTTTGTTCTATTGATACCTTTGGCTTTCAAGTATCGTAAAACTTCCATGCTTCGGTCGTATTTTGCTTGAATTCTCACTTCACGAGTTAATCTTCGTACGGTTTCTATGTTATGAGAAACCACTTCTGGATTGGCTTCAATAATGCGATCGATATTTCTTTCAATTCCTTGAAAATCGGGTATTAAAGTTTCTAATGTTGTGTTTGGGTTCATTCTTCGAATGGCTTTGATAGTTTCAATCCAAATAATCGAACCGCCATCTTTTAAATCATCACGATCAACACTAGTAATTACGGCGTGTTTAATATTCATGATTTTTATAGAACGAGCCACTTTTTCGGGTTCGTCCCAATCAACCGTTTCTGGACGACCAGTTTTTACACCACAAAAACCACAAGAACGAGTACAAATATTACCCAATATCATAAAAGTAGCAGTTCCTTCTCCCCAACATTCGCCCATATTTGGGCAACTTCCAGCGGTACAAATCGTATTTAACTTGTATTTATCAACCAAACCGCGAAGTTCAGTATATTTTTGACCTATAGGTAATTTTACTTTCAACCACTTTGGTTTTGCTATGGGTGGTTGATTGCTTTCCAGAACTGTATTCATTTAATTTTTTTTTTTGGAAGTACAAAGATACGAATGTAGATTTTTAGAATATATAATTCCCTTTTTTTTATTTTGAAATTAACATTACATTTTACAGTTATTCTACAAAATCCATTTCTTTATTATGGGTTTCACTACTTGTGAAAATAGCATAAAAACCTATTGCAAAAACAACAAAACCAATAATTGCTGCTGAAAGAATTATGGTTGTTGATTTTTTTAGATAATCAAAACCAAGTAACATTATGGGTACCATACCACGAACAACATTTGGAATTGTAGTTGCTGCTGTACTTCTTAAATTGGTTCCGAATTGTTCTGCAGCAACTGTTACAAACATGGCCCAAAATCCAGTGCCTAGACCAATCCAAGCACAATAAAAATAATACATATTCTCTGTTTTTGGTCCTGTAAATAATAACAGAAGAACACCTATTAATGTAAAAACCATATATAACATAATAGTTTTTTTGCGAGAATGAAGTTTGTGAGAAATAAATCCGCTTGAGAAATCTCCTATAGAAGCAAACAAATAGCACCACATAATGGCTTTCCCAGGAACAATAGTTGCAATACCCATTTCAGGTGCAAATTGATTTGCCATCAAAATTAATATTCCAATGCAAAACCAGATGGGTAATCCAACAGCAATACATTTTAAGTATTTGATAAATCGGATTTTATTTGTAAAAAACGAAAAAAAGTTCCCTCGAATGATATTTTTATCTTGTTTGACAGCATTAAAAATTCCACTTTCGGCAACACTAACCCGAAGTACCAATAACATTAATCCTAAACCACCGCCAATAAAATAGGCAATTGTCCAATTACTTGCCAAAGTTACTGTAAGTTGAGCTACAACTGCGCCTAAAATTCCAAATCCGGCTACAATAGAAGTTCCTATTGCTCTAAGTTCTTTTGGCAAACTTTCTGACACTAAAGTAATACCAGCACCTAATTCGCCTGCAAGTCCAACACCTGCAATAAACCGTAAAAGGGCATAAGCAGTAACTTTGTCCATGAAATTTATTTGAGGTAAAAATCCGCAAGCAATATTTGCCAAAGAGTAAACTAAAATAGAGCCAAATAATACAGACAATCTCCCTTTTTTATCACCTAAAACTCCCCATAATATGCCACCAATTAGCAAACCAATCATTTGAAAATTTAGAATATGAGTTCCAGCAACATCAACATCTAAACCCATTTCTTTTAAACTTGGGACACGCACAATTCCGAAAAGTAGTAAATCATAAATATCAACAAAATAGCCTAATGCAGCTACAATTACAGGAAATCCGAAAAGATATTTTAGTTTTTCTTTTGTTGAAAATGTTTTCATTTAGATGCTTTTAGTTGTATAAAAATAGAAAATAAAAGCAAAAAACCTACAAGCTTATAAAAACTTATAGGAATTTCATCTTATGGAAATAAGAAAACAACAATTTATTTCATTTCAACAACTATTGGAAGAGTATAGGCAGTTCTTACAGGATTTCCAGCAATAAGTCCTGGTTCCCATTTTGTTTTTAAAGATTTTAAAACTCTTATGGCTTCTTTGCCAAGTCCATAACCAGGATCTCTACGTACTTGAATATCGGTCATACTACCATCTTTTTCTATTACAAAAGACACATATACTTTTACCGTTTTGACTTCATCTACTTCTGGTTTTTCAAAATTTGAACCTAGAAATGCATAGAATTTTTTAATACCGCCAGGAAATTCAGGAAGTTTATCTAAAGCAAAAGTTGCTTTTGGATCTACATCATTTGTATCTGGTGCTTTTGTATCGGTACCAGATGTAGCTGTACTTGTTGTAGTTGATGTTGATAATCCTTTTGAATCTGTATTGACATTACTTTCGCTAGTATTGATAGGTTTTTCGTTGTTTTTTGCAATATTCTGATTGGCCTCTTTTGGATCTACAATTACCACATTTTTAAGTTCGTCCTTTTTAATATCGTCTTTTATGTGCTTCGTAAAAGGAAGAATCATTTGAATTGGTTTCTTTGGAACAGGAGGTTTAATATTGGTAATTGTGATAATTCTATCAATAGCTTCAGTAATCCCGATAGGAGTTTTTTCTGTAGCATTAAAGTGATTTAAAATAGCAGGAATAGTTGCTAGAGTGGCAGTGAAAAATAAACCTAAACAAAAAGCCAAAAGTGTGGTTTCGTCACTTTCTTTGCGCAATTGATAGGCACCATATTCTTTGTTTCTTCCTTCGAAAACTAGATTAATCCAGCTGTTTTCATAAATACTTAATTTTGACATGATTCAAGAGTTTATTGGTTAAGTATCTATTCTTTCATAAGCAAGAGTTATATACACTATAACGATAAGATGTTTCGTTTTATTGTAAGAATAAAGAAAGATTTTTTTAAGTAGTACTCAAAAAGTCAGAAAAAGGAAAAGTGTTATCTTTTTGATTGAATAATTTCTGCTAAAAGTTTTTTGGCTCTAAGCAATTTAATTTTTACATTATTCAATGGTTCTTCGAGTTGTTCTGCAATTTCTTGATAACTTAATTCTTGAAAATAGCGCAGTTGAATTACCTCTTGATAATGCGGTTTTAATTCTTTAATAAATTGTAGTAGTTGTGACAAGTTTTGTTCTGTAATCAACTCATCTTCTGCAGATGGTGTGGTATCCGCAACATTATAGGCTTGATAATCTTCTTCGTCTGTTATTTCAACAAAAAGAGAGGATTTCTTTTTTCGAAGCAAATCAATATGCACATTTTTTGCAATGGCAATTAACCAAGTGTTGAATTGAAATTCTTCATTATAAGTGCTTATTTTATCAAATGCTTTTGAGAAAGTTTCAATGGTAATATCCTCGGCATCGGTTTCGTTTTCAGTACGTTTGAGCATAAAAGCATATACTTCATTCCAATAAAAATCCAATAGAAAAGTGAAGGCAACTTGATCACCTTTTTTTGCCAATTCTATGTTTTTTTTTATTTCCAATGTACTGGTTTTGAAAAAATATTAGATAAAAATAGGTTCAATTGCGTGAAGACTATGACTAGTTCGATTATAGGAAACCAATACATTACATCTTTTTCTTTTAATTTTCCTGCAGAAAACCCTAAGGTTATCCAAGTAAATAAATATCTAAATCCTATTAGACTTAGCACAATAATCCATTGAAATTGAAAAGCCAACAAAACAATTGGTAATACTATGCATAATAATTGAGAAATATAGAAAATACCTAATTGAATTCTATCAAACGATTTATAAAAGGTAGCTGTTGAAACATGTCTTCTTTTTTGTGTAAACCATTCTTTAAATGATGTTTTTGGGGTAGAATATGTAAAACTGTCTACAGATGTACAAATTGTAGTGTTTTTTCCTTTTGCTGCTTGATTGATAAACAAATCGTCGTCGCCAGAACGAATTTTCATATGTTCAATAAACCCATTTACATTAAAAAATTCTTCTTTTTTGTATGCTAAATTTCGACCAACACCCATATAAGGTTTCCCTATTTTTGCCCAAGAAAAATATTGAACTGCCGTAAGCATTGTTTCAAAACGAATTATTTTATTTAGAAAAGAGCCACTAATTCTTTCATAAGCTCCATATCCTAAAACAATTGTTTTTTCGGCAGTAAATTGAGAACTCATTTCTTTTATCCAATCTTTTGATTTTGGATAACAGTCTGCATCTGTAAACAATAAATATTCTTTTTTAGCTGCTTTAATGCCTAACGTTAAAGCAAACTTTTTGTTGCCCCAAAAGGCCTCATTGTTTTCAACTTTAACTAATCTGATATTTGAATATTGTTTTTCAAAAGCTTCTAAAATATCTAAAGTTGCGTCACTTGAAGCGTCATCAATCAGAATGATTTCAAAGTCTGGATAATCTTGTTCTACTAATAAAGGAACAAATTTAACAACATTTTCTTCTTCGTTTTTAGCACATACAATAACAGAAATAGGAATGCGTTTTGGTGTGCTTTTGGGAGTTTTAGAGAAAGCAAATTTTCCAAATACAATTAAATAATAAAAGAATTGAATTGCGATAATACCAATAAAGAGATAAAAAATAATTGTCAACATATATCCTAATTGTCTTTAAAAACGTGTGCAAAGGTACAAATTCAATTAAGAAATTGAAATATAAATTTGTTTTCAAATTATATTTAAAAAAAAAGTCTTTTCAAATTTATGAAAAGACTTTTGTCGGGGTGGCAGGATTCGAACCTGCGGCCTCCTGCTCCCAAAGCAGGCGCGATAACCGGGCTACGCTACACCCCGAAAGCGGATGCAAATATAAAACTATTTTTGGTTTTACAAATGTTTATTTTGAAATAGTAATTTATTATTTGAGAATAATTAAAACTGATGTTTTTTTATTCTAAATTTTTAATAAAAACATACATTTGCATTCTCAAAAAATATAATATTATGTCTGATACTATCGAAAAAATCAAATGTTTAATAATAGGTTCTGGACCTGCTGGTTATACAGCAGCCATTTATGCCGCTAGAGCCAACATGTTTCCTGTTTTGTATCAAGGTACACAACCTGGAGGACAATTAACGACAACAAATGAAGTTGAAAATTGGCCTGGAAATCCCGAGGGAATAACAGGTCCTGAGATGATGGTTGGGATTCAAAAACAAGCAGAACGATTCGGAACAGATGTTCGCGATGGTTGGGCAACTAAAGTCGATTTTTCGGGTCCGATTCTTAAAGTATGGATTAACGATACGAAAGAAATACACTGCGAAACGGTAATTATTTCTACTGGAGCATCCGCTAAATATTTAGGATTACCTTCAGAACAACATTATTTACAAACGGGCGGTGGTGTTTCGGCTTGCGCTGTTTGTGATGGGTTTTTCTACAGAAATCAAGAAGTAGTAATTGTTGGCGCTGGTGATTCGGCTTGTGAAGAAGCACACTATTTATCTAAATTGTGTACAAAAGTTACTATGTTGGTACGAAGTGAACAATTTAGAGCCTCAAAAATTATGGAAGCTCGTGTTCGAAAAACAGAAAACATTTCAATATTAATGAATCATGATACGGTTGAAGTTTTAGGAGATGGACAAGTGGTTACCGCAGTAAAAGCAAAAAACAAAACTACAGGAGAAATTTTTGATATTCCCGCTACTGGATTTTTTGTTGCTATTGGACACAAACCCAATACTGATATTTTCAAAGATTTTTTAACTCTTGACGAAACGGGTTATATTATTAATATTCCGGGTACTGCAAAAACAAATGTTGCAGGTGTTTTTGTAGCAGGTGATGCTGCAGATCATGTTTATCGTCAAGCTATTACTGCTGCCGGAACAGGATGTATGGCTGCACTTGATGCGGAACGTTATTTGGCTACAATGGAATAACATAATAAGTTTTTTAAAAAAAAGTCCTAATTAGATCAATTAGGACTTTTTTTATTTTCTATTTGGAAGGTTTTTTATATAAAGTTGCACTATCCAGAAAGTTTTTAATTTCGATTCTTTGTTCGCCAAATAGTTGAATTTCAGATTTTCCTCTTGCATCTATAATTGCTTTTGTACTTACAAGAATACTGCAATTGGTATATCCTTCGGTTGTGATTTCTGAATTTTTTGTTGCAAGATTTTTTCCGGTAAAATCAGCATTGTTATCTAATCTTAATTTTAAATCAATTACATCTCCTTCAACTACAGCCGACGTTTTTTGATACATATCAAATTTCATGGCATTTGATGCAATTAATGCTTTTAGAACAGCATTTTTGCTCATTTCGATTGTAGTTTCTTCCGATTTTAAATTCAGTTCAATTTTTGATTTATCATTTGCCATTAAAGTAAATTTCTTGGTCACTACATTGGCAAAAATTTTTGCACTGTCAAAAGTTTTGAAAGTAAAATCATTTAATGAAATATCTGATAATGCGGTAATGCTAGCTTTTTCTTTTGCCATAGCCATTTTAAAAGTATCAGTATAAGTAATACGAACACTGAATTTTTTTGAACTTGTCACTTCTTTTTTACTTGAGATTTGTAAGTTACCACCATTCTCAAAAAATATTATTTCGTCGTGAAGATTGTCATCAGCTTCTATTTCGACTCCGCATTTATCTCCTTTAATCAGAAAAACTTCTAAGTTATCTTCAACTTCAAGACTCTCAAAATCTTTGATTTCTTTTTGTTCAATCGTTACTACTTTTGAACCCTTTATTTTCTCTTTATCTTGGGCAAATGCTAATGAAGTAAAGAAAAATATTGCAAATAAGGTGAAGGTATTTTTCATAAATAGAATATGTTGTTTTTATTTTAATAGTTTTTGAAAGCTTTCTGGTAATAATTTGAATTTATAATTGTCCATAACAAATACAAATTTCGAACTTTTTCTATTAAAAATCATTATTAGATTTATAATAAAATGGGGATACTTTTTTTGGTATTTATTTAAATAATAATCGTTTGTGATATTTACATAATTTCCTAAAATATAGGGTATTGTTGTTTTTGAATATACAAAAGCCAAACGCTCTATTTTGTGAGGGACATAATCTGATAAAAATTTGTATTGCAATGGTTTACCTATTCTCAAATTATTAAAAAGTTCTTGTACAGGAAGTATTTTATTATTCTCATTGGTAAAATAAATACCTTTATGAGAGTCAATAGCTATCCATTGGTTTAATTGATTAGAGTAAATTTCGTTAAAGGTATGTCCATATTTTCCTTTGTAAAAACTATCAATACAAGCCCATTCTTTTACTCTAATACCATTTATAAAACAAAAAATTGAAAATACTTGCGAAAAATCACTGCAAATACCTCCTTTTCTAGCTAGCATTTTTTCTAAAGTTTTATCTGAAGCAAGGCTTAAACCTGGACCAATAATACAGTTTTTTCTCAAGTAAACCGCTATTTGTGTAGCTTTTTCAAAATCATTCATTTCGGGAAGAATATTGATTTTGGTATTTACATCAAAAAAAAGTTGTGGTATATCTTTCAACTCATTGCAATCATTAAAACAACCCACATTGTCAAAATTTTTACCTTTGAAATTTTTGGATAAAAGAATATACCTCACATAGTATAGTATGGGATGTCTTCGCAAGGACCACGATATTTTTTCTAATAATTTCAAATAATAAAAAAGTAAAGAATAATTAAAATTTTATTCTTGATAGGGGCAAATATATAGATTACTAATTAATACTATAAAAAAATCATCTCAGTTAGAGATGATTTTTTACTTTATTTATAATAGCTGTTTTACTCTTTATTGATACTACCTCCAGAACTTGACTTTTTGGTTATGGTTTTTGGAATAGCATGATAAGTAATGTTTCCGCCACTTGAGGCTTCTGCATTTAGGCTTACAATGGGATGTATGTCTAAAGTACCACCACTAGAAGCATTTGCAATAATATCGTTTGATAATAAATCTTCGGCTTCTATATTGCTTCCGCTAGAAGAAGCTGTTTCAAATTCTATTGCTTTTCCGTGAATCGAGATTTGACTTCCGCTTGAAGCTTCGCAAGATAATTTCTCTGTTTCCACTGCCATTTGAATATCTGCACCACTACTAGATTCAACCGAAATCGAATTCATTTTTAGAGTATTCTTTGTTTTAAAGCTTGCACCACTACTTACTTCAATGCCATCAATTTTTGGTGCTTGAACAATAATTTTTTTTGATTTCACATTTATATATCCACTGTAGTCAGATGTAATTATTAAGACACCGTTTTCTACTTTTGTGGTAATGTGTTTTTGTAAATTATCGTCGGCTTCAACGATTACTGCTTTTGCGTTAGATTGTTCCAACACAATATCTAGTCCTTTGGATGCTTGAATTTTAGAAAATTCACCATTTATGGTTCTGTTTTCAGTAGTAACATTCCCGCTGCCTTTGATGCCGTTAAATTGACAAGCTCCAAATAGTAAAGCAATAATACCAGCAACTACAATTTTTGTCAAGTAAATTATAAATTTCATCATGACTACTCTGTTTTTATAGTGATACCATCTTTGTTGATTTTGACACTTTTTATTTCCTTATCTTCAGCATCTTTATTTTTTTCTTTAATAAGGATTCCGTTTTCATTCAAAGTCACACTAGTATCTGTAGAGTCTTCTTCATTGGCATCAGATACATCATTCCATTCGTTTTCATCTGGAGGACAATTCAAACATTTTACTTGAGATTTATCTACTTTATAGATATAATCGTCTGAACTAAAATGAAGATTAAAGAACGAATCATCAGAGTTGTCATAGTCTTGAACACTACTGTCTGGTTTTATCAAAGTACCTTCGGGTAAATATAAATAAAGTTCTACTTCTTGGTCTCTAAATTTATTACTGAATTCTGTCAATAAATAATTGTCTAAAATCAATTGATTTCCTACTAGTTTATACCCATAATTTATTTTCTCAGCCGTTTTTTTAGCTCTTGATAATGAGCTTCCTCTTGCTTGCTTGTCTATTTGAAGATAAGGAGTTTTTTCATCGGTTTTCAAAATTGTGATATGTACATCATTAGAGTAAATAACTTTATTACCTGTAGAATCTTCTGTGATGATAAAATCGTGGTGATCATTGATGTTTTTAGCATAATAATCGTTGTTTATGAATTTAATATGCAAGGTATCAGAAGGCATAATGTTCAATTTTTCTTTTTGTACCACTCTTCCTTCAACAGCAAATTCTGTAGCTTGTTTTACTCCTAACGATATAGCCAAACCAACTGCAATCAACCAAATAGCCAGTAATGCATATTTTGCAATGTTACCTATTGTTTTGATTGCTGGTGATACTAGTTTGAAACCTAAAAGCAATAAAAAGAAAAACGGAATTCCAACTGCCAAGAACATTAATACTCCAAATGTCCAAATAGGGTAATCTGTAAAGTTTCCTGACTCAATAAAACCTTGCCAAGGCAAATCAATGACTGCTGTTGAACCTAAAGTAAATACTCCTATAAAAAGCATTACGAGTGTTGTCAAACTTGTCATTATAAGAATTACTCCTAGAAATTTAGCAAAAATTTTAAGTATGGTTAAAATAAAGTCACCAAAAGAACTTCCCACTCTATCAGCACTAGATTTTACTTGGTTTCCTACTTTATCAAAATCTACATTTTTAAATTTCTCTGAAACTGTTTCAAATTCTTCTCTTACCTTTTTTTCAATAGTAGAAATAGTAACAGCTTCTCCTTTCATTTCAAGTTTTTCAGAAGTTGTAACAGCTTCTGGCATCACAATCCAAAGAATGATATAGGCTAAAATTCCGGTACCGTAGAAGAAAATTGCTATTATAAGTATTACTCTCAACCAAACTTTGTCAATTCCAAAGTAGTATCCCAAACCAGAAAGTACACCTCCAATCATTCCGCCTTCTTTATCGCGGTATAATTTTTTTGTACCACTTTCAGTGGTTGAATTGAAGTTTGATTTTTGATTGGGTTGGTCATCATCATTATCAATTCTATAATCTTCAGGTTGACCCATTACAGCAATAACTTCATCAACATCCGTAATACCTACAACATGTTTTTCGCTTTTTTGTTTCTCATTTAATAGTTCAGAAACGCGCATTTCGATATCTTTTATAATTTCGTCTTGACCATTTGAATTAGTCAATGAACGCTTAATTGCTTCAAAATATCGGGTTAATTTTTGGTATGCATCCTCGTCAATGTGAAAGAACATTCCGCCTAAATTTATGTTTACAGTTTTGTTCATGACTATTATTTTTGGTTTGTTATTATGTTTACTGCATCAGACAATTCTGTCCAGGTGCTATTTAATTCAGTTAAAAAAGTTTTTCCTATTTCGGTCAATCCATAGTATTTTCTAGGAGGACCAGAAGTAGATTCTTCCCAACGATAGTTGAGCAATCCGTCATTTTTTAATCTTGTTAGTAAAGGATAAACGGTTCCTTCAACTACAAGCAATTTTGCGTTTTTTAGGGTATCCAATATTTCAGAAGTATAAGCATCTTTTTCTTTTAGAACAGATAAGATACAAAACTCGAGAACACCTTTTCGCATCTGGGCTTTTGTGTTTTCAATATTCATAATTTGGGTATTAATTTTTTAAAGTGATTGTTCATTTTTTGATTGATGATTGATTTATTTTATAAAAGGTATGGTTAGCGGATAATTATATTCGTCTCCATTTGATGTTTTTATAGAAGCATATATGATTAAAAAAAATTCGGCAATTTTCAAAAAACCAATAATAACAATTGCAATTATGGCGGTAGTTATCATGCCTGTCATATTTTCAAAACTAAAATGGTCAAAAACAAAATTATCACCATTTATGAATGCATTAAAATCTAAATTTTTTAAAAATGTTATAAATAGAATTGGTAATGCAATTGCCGCTAATATTAAAGAGTATAGAAACAAACTCAATTGAAAATTTATTGTATTCTTACCTTGTCGGTCTATATAATCTGATTTGTCTTTATTGGTTGTCCAGATTATGATTGGAAAAATAAAGTTCCCAAGCGGAATAAAGTATTGTGACAATGTGTTTAAATTGATTAGAGCTGCTGTTGTATTTTTTGATGATTTTTCCATAATTAAAAAGTATATAGTAATTTCTTATGCAAATATATATCCAAAAGACAGTATCTTGTATCACATAGTACTAATATTTAACAAAATATTAACATTAAATTAATTTTGAATATCACTAAAAAAAGATGTATATTTCCCGAAAATACTAGTAAATATGAGCACACCAGCATTCAAAATTAATACCTTTTTATTGTTTAAACTTCCTTCCGCTTTTTTTTGTGGAGTGCGTTTAAAAAGTATTGATTCTCAAAAATGTATTACAACTGTCAAACACCGATGGATTAATCAAAACCCATTTCAATCTATGTATTTTGCTGTTCAGGCAATGGCTGCAGAGCTTTCAACAGGAGCATTGGTTCTCGATAAAATTAAAGAAAGTGGTAAAAACATCTCTATGTTGGTAGCCAATTCAAAATCCAGTTATTCCAAAAAAGCAACTGGACGTATTGATTTTGTTTGTAACGATGGTGAATTTATTCAAAAAGCAGTTCATCTAGCCGTTAAAACTGGAGTAGGACAAACCCTTTGGATGAAATCGATAGGAACCAATCAAAAAGGAGAACAAGTTTCTGAATTTGATTTTGAATGGACCATAAAAATGAAATCCTAGACAAGCGTTAAACCTAACCCAAATAGCATAAATTTTTCGAAATTCATTCCTAACTTTGAATAAAAAATGAAAGTTTTAATAACAGGCGCAACAGGCTTAGTGGGTACAGAATTGGTTTCTTTATTATTAAAAAAAGGAATTTCCGTACATTATTTAACAACTTCAAAAAATAAAATTGCTGATCAATTAAATTACAAAGGGTTTTACTGGAATCCAAATCAAGGCATTATAGATGTCAATTGTTTAATAAATGTTGATGCAATTATTCATCTTGCCGGTGCTTCTATTTCAAAAAGATGGACAAATGCCTATAAACAAGAAATTATAGAAAGCAGAATTTTATCCTCTAATACTCTTTTTAAAGCCTTAAAGGAAAATCCAAATCAGGTAAAACAAATCGTTTCTGCCTCTGGAACTGCTATATACCCTAATAGCGCAACAGAAAATTATACCGAAAATTCAAAAGCAATTGATACTAGTTTTCTAGGAAATGTAGTTACGAAATGGGAGGAAAGTGTCGATAAATTTCAGATTCTCAATATAAAAGTGTGCAAACTACGAACAGGAATTGTACTCTCACAAAAAGGTGGTGCCTTGTTAGAAATGCTTAAACCTATAAAACTTGGAGTTGGTTCTGCTTTTGGAACTGGAAAACAAATGCAATCTTGGATACATCTTCAAGATTTGGCCAATATGTATTATTTTGCCATAGAAAATTCTTGGGAAGGTGTTTATAATGCTGTTTCTCCAAATCCAATTTCTAATGCGGATCTTACAAAAGCAATTGCCAAAACACTTCATAAACCTTTGTTTATGCCCAATATTCCACAATTTTTAATGAAATTAATATTAGGAGAAATGCATGTACTTCTTTTTTCTGATCTAAAGCTTAGTCCGCAAAAAGCAATTGATGCCGGATTTAAATTTGATTACCCAACAATCAAAAAGGCATTAGATAATATTTTGAAATAAAAAAAGCTCCTTTTTTAGTAAAGGAGCTTTTTTTTTATGATTGTGAATTAATAATATTTAGAAGCTTAACGCTAACCTTAAGTTTCATTATCAGCAAATTAAAAAATTTACTACAGCAAACATAAAGAAAACGAAAACGATATAGTCTTAAAATTCTATTAAAATTTTTATTTTTATTTAATGAACAATTTTGTTCCCTAATTTTGTGTTTTTATTAAACATTTCGCATTCTTTTTTTATGACATAACATTTTATGCAAACAATTTTTATTTAAAAAAAACGTGACAATTTGACAATTTATATATAAATGGCAATACTTTTGCTTCCCAAGTATTGAAATAAAAAAAATAATGTTTAAAAATATATTTAAAGAAAAAAGCAAGATGACTACCGAAAATACTGAAATGGACAAAGAATTAGATGATGCAACATTAGAAAATAATGCTAATGGAGAACAATTAATCATAGAAGAATTAAGTATTGAAGAGCAATTGACCAAAGATTTAGCCATTGAGAAAGATAAATTTTTAAGATTATTTGCTGAATTTGAAAATTATAAGAGAAGAACTGCCAAAGAACGAATAGATTTATTCAAAACTGCCAATCAAGAAGTTTTGCAAGCGATGTTGCCAGTTTTAGACGATTTTGACAGAGCTATTATTGAAATCAAAAAATCAGAAGATAATGTTTTGGTTCAAGGTGTTGAACTTATTCAAGAAAAATTAAAAACGACTTTAGTTTCAAAAGGATTGGAAGAAGTTGAAATTAAAGCAGGTGATATTTTTAATGCAGATTTTGCTGAAGCCATAACTCAAATACCTGCGCCATCTCCAAATTTTAAAGGCAAAATAGTTGATGTTATAGAAAAAGGATATAAACTTGGAGACAAAATAATACGTTTTCCTAAAGTAGTTATTGGTAATTAATTATATACTGAAGCCTTATTCTAAAGGCAAATTCATATTGAAATGAAAAAAGATTTTTACGAAATATTAGGCATCAATAAAAATGCTAATGAAGCTGAAATAAAAAAAGCTTACAGAAAAAAAGCAATTGAATTTCACCCTGACAAAAACCCAGGCAATAAAGAAGCCGAAGAAAATTTCAAAATTGCTGCAGAAGCTTATGAAGTATTAAGCGATCCACAAAAGAAAGCAAAATATGATCAGTTTGGTCACCAAGCTTTTGATGGTTCTGGAGGATTTGGTGGAGGTCAAGGCGGGATGAATATGGATGATATTTTCAGTCAGTTTGGAGATATTTTTGGTAGTGCATTTGGTGGTGGTTTTGGCGGAAATTCTGGTGGACAAAGACGCATGAAAGGAAGCAATCTTCGTATTAAAGTCAAATTGACACTCGAAGAAATTGCCAATGGAGTTGAGAAAAAAGTAAAAGTAAAACGCAAAATTCAAGCACAAGGTGTTTCTTATAAAACTTGTTCAACTTGTAATGGTCAAGGCCAAGTTATGCGTGTTACCAATACTATTTTGGGTAGAATGCAATCTGCTTCTACTTGTCCAACTTGTGGTGGTTCAGGACAAATTATTGAGAAAAAACCAGCCAATGCAGACTCGCAAGGAATGATTCTAGAAGACGAAACAGTTTCTATAAAAATCCCAGCAGGTGTTGTTGATGGTATGCAACTTAAGGTTTCAAACAAAGGAAATGATGCGCCAGGCAACGGAATTCCTGGCGATTTAATTGTTGCTATAGAAGAAGCAGAACACGAATTCTTGAAACGAGAAGGTGAGAATTTGCATTATGATTTATACATCAGTTTGCCAGAAGCCGTATTAGGTATTTCGAAAGATATTGAAGCTGTAAACGGAAAAGTAAGAATAAAACTAGAAGAAGGCATTCAGTCTGGAAAAATTTTACGTCTCAAAGGAAAAGGAATTCCAAATCTAAACGGTTATGGAAATGGTGATTTATTAGTACACGTAAACGTATGGACGCCTAAAACATTAAACAAAGAACAAAAACAGTTTTTTGAGAAAAATATAACGGATGAAAACTTTATTCCTCATCCAGAAAAAACAGATAAATCTTTTTTCGAAAAAGTTAAAGACATGTTTTCATAAATTAAAAAAATATATTTATATTTGATTATTACTAGGTAACTAGTAATTTCTTTTTCATAGCAATTTTTCCCATCCTTGTGCAAATAAGGGTGGGTTTTTTTTGTAACATTTCACAGCTAATAGCTACTTATTACTTACTTTTACCAAAATCTAAATCAAATAATGAGCAACATACTTGAAGTTAATAAAGTAGTCAAGCAGTATGGAGATTATACCGCTTTAAACGAAGTTACACTAACAGTACCCAAAGGAAGTATTTATGGACTTCTTGGTCCGAATGGTGCTGGAAAAACATCCTTAATTCGAATTATCAATCAAATTACATTGCCCGATAGTGGCGAAATTATCCTTGACGGTGAAAAACTCAAACCTGAACATGTGCAATATATTGGGTATATGCCAGAAGAACGTGGTTTGTATAAGTCTATGAAAGTAGGTGAACAATGTTTGTATCTCGCTCAACTCAAAGGATTGTCAAGACACGATGCTCAAAAAGCCCTTAATTATTGGTTTGAGAAACTAGAAATTCAAGGTTGGTGGGACAAAAAAATTCAAGAACTTTCTAAAGGAATGGCACAAAAAATTCAGTTTGTGGTAACCGTTTTACACAACCCAAAATTACTTATCCTAGATGAACCTTTTTCTGGTTTTGACCCTGTTAACGCCAATTTAATCAAAGATGAAATTATAGAACTCAATAAAAAAGGCACATCGATTATTTTCTCAACCCATAGAATGGAAAGCGTTGAGGAAATGTGTGACTATATTGCTTTAATTCATAAATCGAATAAATTGATTGAAGGTAAACTCACAGATGTAAAAAGACAATTTAGAAAAAACAGTTATGATGTGGGTATTTTGACTAATAATGTTGAAGGATTAATGTATGACTTGTCTCAAAAATTTACTCTTGCCCAAACCGATTTCAAATCCTTGAATGACGAATTAAAACTTGAAGTTAATCTAGGAACAGCTTCTCCAAACGAGTTACTCAATACCTTAATAAAACGTGGGCAAGTCACCCATTTTATGGAAAAAATCCCGAGTGTAAACGATATTTTTATTCAAACTGTAACCGATAAATAATGAGTAAAATTAGTCTAATCATCAAAAGAGAGTTTATCGCCAAAGTGCGCAATAAATCATTCATCGTAATGACCTTTTTGAGTCCGTTACTATTTGTCGCTATCGGAGTATTTGTAGGTTACTTGAGTTCTATGAAAGCAGAACAAAAGACCATCGTTATTCACGACGAAACCGGAAAATTTGTAAACGAATTCAAAAGCGATGAAGAATACAAATTTCTAAATTTATCATCAGTAGATACCAAAGTATTAAAAGACAGTATTGTCAAAGAAAGTTACGAAGGTTTATTATTAATCCCCAAAACAACAGACAATCAAACCCTACAAAAAGAAATTCAATACATCTCAAACGAAAGTCCTGGAGTATTATTTATCGAAGATTTAGAAAACATCATTGCCAAAAAAATCACCACAGAAAACTATCAATTACAAGGCTTAGATACTTCAAAAATTAATCAAGCAAAAGCAGATGTTGCAATAAATCTAAACAAAGCATCTGGAGAAGAATCCTTAAAAGGTTTAAACGAAATAAAAATAGGTATTGGTGGCGCATTTGGCTACCTGATTATGATGTTTATTATTATCTATGGCAATATGGTGATGCGAAGCGTTATCGAAGAAAAAACCTCACGAATTATAGAAGTCATTATTTCCTCAGTAAAACCTTATCAATTAATGATGGGTAAAATTATCGGGACATCTTTGGCTGGTATATTACAATTTATAATTTGGGCAATACTAGGTTTGTCAGCAATGTTTATTCTATCTTCAGTTTTTGGGGTTCAAGTAGGTGCTTCATCAGGAGTTCAAACTCAAGAAGCGATGCAAAATGCGCAACAAGCAATGGGTGGTGAAGTCCAATCGTATATAAAAGAACTTTGGAATCTTCCGATAGCAACTATTTTGGTTTGCTTTATCATTTATTTCATCGGAGGTTACTTTTTATACAGCTCCTTTTATGCCTCCATTGGAGCTGCAGTCGATAACGAAACCGATTCGCAACAATTCCTATTGCCAATCATAATGCCATTAATATTAGGTGTTTACATTGGTTTTTTTACAGTAATGAACGATCCTCATGGCACAATTGCTACAGTTTTTTCCATGATACCATTGACCTCACCAATAGTGATGATGATGCGAATTCCGTTTGGAGTACCTTGGTGGCAAATTCTGCTTTCTATCACCCTATTATTCGGAACTTTTTTCTTAGTAGTATGGTTTGCCTCAAAAATTTACCGCGTAGGAATCTTAATGTATGGCAAAAAACCAACCTGGAAAGAATTATACAAATGGCTAAAATATTAAGAAGCAAATGGCTTGGGCTTTATCAACAAACCCTTTTCCCGCTTTCCGTTTCAATCTCGCCAAAAAGGCGAGGATTTCTCTGCAATCGGGGCTAATAAAATAACAAAATTGAATTTTTACCAACATTGCAAAAAACTTTACGAACTTTGCAGTTAAATAAAACATAATGTCAAAAATATTAATCATAGAAGACGAAGCATCTATCAGAAGAGTTTTAACCAAAATTCTCTCAGAAGAAAGCAGTACCTATCAAGTTGATGAGGCAGAAGATGGTATTCAAGGCTATGAAAAAATCAAAAATACCGATTATGATTTGGTGCTTTGTGATATCAAAATGCCCAAAATGGATGGTGTTGAACTTCTTGAAGCTGTAAAAAAAATAAAACCCGAAATTCCGATGGTTATGATTTCAGGTCATGGCGATATGGAGACAGCTATACAAACTATGCGATTGGGTGCTTTTGATTATATTTCTAAACCACCTGATTTAAATAGATTATTAAATACGGTTCGGAATGCTTTAGACAAAAAACAATTGGTCGTAGAAAACAAAATCTTGAAAAAGAAAGTTAGCAAAAACTACGAAATGATTGGCAATAGCGAAGCCATTAATCATATCAAATTAATGGTCGAAAAAGTAGCACAAACCGAGGCAAGAGTTCTTATAACTGGACCAAACGGAACTGGAAAAGAGTTAGTAGCCCATCAATTGCACGAAAAAAGTGAAAGAGCCAATTATCCATTAATAGAAGTTAACTGTGCGGCCATTCCTTCAGAATTAATTGAAAGCGAACTTTTTGGTCATGTTAAAGGTGCTTTTACATCGGCTGTAAAAGATAGAGCAGGAAAATTTGAAGCTGCAGATGGTGGCACCATTTTTCTAGATGAAATAGGCGATATGAGTTTGGCAGCACAAGCCAAAGTATTACGTGCTTTACAAGAAAGTCTTATACAAAGAGTGGGTGCAGACAAAGACATTAAAGTCAATGTACGTGTAGTTGCAGCAACCAATAAAGATTTAAAAAAAGAAATTGCAGAAGGTCGTTTCAGAGAAGATTTATATCATCGATTGGCAGTAATATTGATAAAAGTTCCGGCTTTGAATGATAGGAGAGACGATATCCCATTATTAATTGAACATTTCACCCAAAAAATTGCAGAAGAACAAGGAAATTCGCCTAAGTATTTCTCAGATGCTGCCATAAAATTATTGCAAGAATATGATTGGACAGGAAATATTCGTGAGTTACGAAATGTTGTCGAACGTTTAATAATTTTGGGTGGTACAGAAATTTCAGAAATAGATGTCAAACTTTTTGCAAGCAAATAATAATTAGCAGTAGCTAAATACAAAAATGAATTTAAAAAAAATAAATCCAGATCTTCAAAAAGCATTACTCGATATTGGTTTAACTCAAGCCAACGAAATGCAAGAAGAAACTTTTTCGACCATAAAAAGCGGAGCTGATGCAGTCATTCAATCACAAGCAGGAACAGGAAAAACAACGACTATTGCTATAAACGTCATTCAAAGAATGGAGAAAGCCATTGGCGAGAGTACACGAACGCTGATTTTGGTTGAAAACAAAGAAAAAGTGGTAGAACTGGTTGCATTATTTGAGAAGCTTACCAATTATATCGATTTGAGAGTATTTGGTGTTCACGAAAAAGGCGATATCGATTTTGATAAGAATCACATTTCCTTAGGTTGTGATGTTCTCATTGGTACACCCAATAGAATCAATGCAATGTTCGCATCTGCAGGATTCAACATCAATACAGTCAAAATGTTTGTGGTTGATGATGCGGATGTATTATTCAGAAGTCGAATGGATGCAGTAGTCTTGCGTTTATCAAACAGCATCGAAAAAACACAACGTCTGTTTTTTACAACTTCCATTACAGAAAGGGTAGAAGTATTGGCAGATAATATTATGATAGAACCCCTTTTCTTTGAAATGGATGAAGAAGAAGAATAACAATTTAAAAAAATAATTATGTTCAAAAAAGTTCTTTTTTTAATAATAATAACTTCCCAATTAATTTCTTTGGGACAAGATTATAGGTATACAAATACACTTTTTCCTTCTTCTACAAAAACTTCAAATGTAGTTTACGGAACAGCACCCTTTATCGATGGACCATTTTATACTGTAGAGTCTAGCACTACAGCCCAAAGTTTATTAATGGATATTTATAAACCTACAGGTGATACGTTTTCACTTCGTCCAGCTATTATTTTTGCACATTCTGGAGGTTTTTTACTAGGTAGTAAAAATGCCGATGATATGAGTTCACTTTGCGACTCACTAGCTAGAAAAGGATATATAACTGCTACAATTGATTATCGAATGGGGTTTAATTTGGTTGGAAATACAGCGTTACATTCTACTCGTGCTGTTTATAGAGCATTACAAGACGGTAGAACTGCAGTTCGATTTTTGAGAGCTAATGCAACATTATACGGGATTGATCCTTCAAAAATATATTTTGTAGGAAGTAGTGCTGGAAGTTTTATGGCATTGCATGCTATATATTTAGATACACTT
>JAYTIV010000117.1:0-1536 GCA_043731625.1 Flavobacterium sp.
TTCAATTCATTCTAACCAAAATAAAGGGACGGTTTTTAACTTTAGAATACCATTAAAATACGATAAAACAAATAAGCTTGATGTACAAAAAGTTTCTGACATACAACTTGAAATACAACTGGATAAAAAAACTATCTTAATTGCCGAAGATGATAATATCAATTTTTTACTTATTAAAAAAATGCTTCAAGTAACCAATTATGAAGTAATTAGAGCTGAAAATGGTCAAATAGCTGTAGACATTGCATTGGAAAATCCAACAATTGATATTGTTTTAATGGATATAAAAATGCCCGTTATGAATGGTTACGAAGCATTTGAAAAGATTACAATAATTAGACCTAATCTGCCTATTATAGCTCAAACAGCACACGCTTCGGAAGAAGATAAAGAGAAGGTTAATACTTTAGGTTTCACAGATTACATTACGAAACCAATTAATAAAGAATTATTATTAGAAATGGTTGGTAAATACATTTAGTATGATTCTTTTAAAAGAGTTATAATTTCCTTTTTCTTAATTTCAGAAAGTGTGTTTTCTTTTTTTATTAACGATTTAGAAATGGTGTTTTCTAAAATTGCAGATTGCATTTTATAATGCTGACACGTTCTACATATTGTTCCGTGATAAAACAAGATTAATTTTTCTTTCAATGTTATTTCATCATCATCTTTTGAGATAATTTCTGAAACTCTTTTGCAAGAATATAATAAAAAAGGTAAGTGTTTTTTTAAACGTTCCATTTCGCTTCGACACATTTTTTAAGCAACAGCTTTGAGCGATGAATAATCTGCCAATAATTGGTCGTAGTAATGTTTAGTTCCTTACAAATTTCGGCTGCTTTTTTAGAAGTAAAATATTTATAGGTTAATGCTAAATTCCACTTTTCGGGTAGTTCATTAAAACAATTCATTACATCAGCTTCAAATTGGTCATTTTTGAGCAACTGATTTTCTTGTTCCCAAAACGGAATGATGTCGTTATCAATCCAAAAATTATTTTCATTATACATCAAATCAGAAATAACTACACCATTTTTTTCGGAAACTAAAAACGACCTTGTTTTTTCTTTTCTAAAATAATCAATAATTTTATTATTTAGTATCGAAATTAACCAGGTTTTGGGTTGACTACGATTTTCAAAACTTTCAAACGATTTTAATGCTGCAATAAAAGTATCTTGAACCAAATCTTCAGAAAGTTCTTTATCTTTAGTTTTAGAAATTGCCCAAGAAAAAAGTGCGTCACCATATTGATACACCCAATTTTCGATAGTTTTTATTTTACTTGTATTATCTACCATCATTCCATTTTAGTACAGCATTTTTTCTTATTTCATAGAAAAAAATCAAATATACAATTGAATATTCAGCAATAAGCAACATCACATTTTCTTTGAAAGGAAAAACACTGTACGCATAATAACTCATAATAATTACAAAACTCCAAACTATTGGAAACTTGTAATTTGTAAACACACTCAACAAAACTAAATTAATTACATACCAAGGATGCACCGTTGTAGAAATAAATAA
>JAYTIV010000118.1:0-26247 GCA_043731625.1 Flavobacterium sp.
GCAATAATAGCTCACGATAGAATGAAAGCCGATATGGTTCAGTTTTTAAACAAAAACAAAGCATTGCTTCGTGCAGAAAATATAAAACTTATTGCTACAGGAACAACTGGTGGTCAAGCAGAAAACGCTGGATTTAAAGTAAAAAAAATGCTTTCTGGTCCAATGGGTGGCGATGCCCAAATAGCTGCTCGTGTTGCCGAAGGAAAAACAAAAATGGTTATTTTTTTTAAAGACCCAAATTCCAGCCATCCGCACGAAGTAGATATCAATATGCTCATAAGGGTTTGTGATGTACATAATATACCATTGGCAACAAACGAAGCTACAGCACAATTACTATTAAATGCTATAGCTCTGCAATCATAGAAATTTCAATATTCACTCCTTTTGGTAAACCAGCTACCTGAACAGTTTCACGTGCTGGAGCATTATCTTCATCAAAATAACTAGCATATACACTATTTATTTTTGCAAAATCATTCATATTCATAATAAAAATAGAGGTTTTTACTACATTTTCAAAAGTCATTTCTGCTGCTTCAAGTACAGCTTTCATATTCTCCATAACTTGTTTGGTCTCAGTTTCAATATCATCAAGAACCAACTCCATTGTTTCTGGATTCAAAGCAATTTGTCCCGAAGTATAAAGTGTATTTCCTTTTAAAACGGCTTGGTTATATGGTCCAATAGGTGACGGAGCATTTTCTGTAAAAATTATTTTCTTTTTCATTTTAAATTACAACTTTCTTATAAAGGTTTTTTCTTAATGACGAAGTTAGCAAAAAAGAATTTGCAAACTTTAAAAGTTAAAAATTTCTATGAATTATATAACTTTTAAAAATTGTGATATAACTATTTTGTCTTATATTATACCACCTTTGTCATAACTGGAATAGTTCCAAATTTGAAAAATCTCCCAAAGAGTATTGCTAATCATTTCATTATGCTACAAATAGTAAGCTCAAATAGACTTTAAAAACAAAATATGAAACTATACATTAAATATATGGTAAGCAATCGTTGTAAAACAGCGGTAAAAGAAGAGCTTAAAAAATTTGGGTTGCATTTTATTATGGTCGATTTGGGTGTAGTTGATATAATGGAAAATATTTCTTTCGAAAAAAGACAATTGCTTAAAGCTGGTTTACTTGATATAGGTTTTGAATTAATGGATGATAAAAGAGCCATTATTATTGAAAAAATCAAGAATATTATCATTCAAATGGTGCATCACTCTGATGAAAATATAAAAATAAATTTTTCAGATTTTTTATCAGAAAAACTAGAACATAATTATACCTATCTCGCCAATTTATTTTCAGAAGTTCAAGGTACTACAATTGAACAATTTATTATTTCTCATAAAGTAGAGCGCATCAAAGAATTGATAATTTATGGCGAACATAATGTTACTGAAATAGCTTGGAAAATGGGATATAGTAGTGTAGCCCATTTGTCTAGCCAGTTCAAAAAAGTTACAGGCTTGTCACCATCTCATTTCAAACAGCTCAAAGACAAAAGACGTCAACCACTAGAAGATATTTAATAAAACAATTTAAAAAAAAAAGTATGAACATTAAAAGAATTTTTGGAGCTATCCTAACATTATTAGGAATTGCAGGACTTATATACACAGCAACTATTTTTATGAATACATCTGGTAGTACTATTGATATCAAGTCTTTGATTATTTATGGTGTTTTAGGATTTTTATTTTTTATTACAGGAATAAGCTTGGTTAGAGCTACAAAAGACGAATCTTAAAATTTTTTATACGTTTAAAATTAATAATAAATGAAATTCTTTCTAGAAAAAAAAACAACACTTTTTTACACACTTACAGTATTTGTATTAGTGTCTATTTTAGCAATTTATTATTTTAATACTTTAAACGTAAAATATTCTGGTGAATTAGTTTCTCATTCAAAAGATGTAATAGCAAAAAGCAATACGGTACTAATGGATGTTTTAGATGTAGAAACTGGGACAAGAGGGTTTGTTTTAACTGGAGAAAAAACCTATTTAGAACCATGTACAAATGCAGTTGCAAGAATATCAACCGATTTAGAAAATCTTAGAAACTTGTCTAAAGATAGTAAATCACAATTGTTGCGAATAGAAAGTTTGAGCAAAATGGTTGATTTAAGAATATCTATATCAAAAAACTTAATTATAAAGAGACAATCTCAATCCTTGAGTCAAGAACTATTATTAAATGAATTGCAAAAAGGGAAATATGTTACCAGCAGTATTAGAAGTATAGTAAAATCAATTAATGACGAAGAATCAAAATTACTCAAACAACGTAACATAGCAAAAAGCAATACAAATGAAAACTCCTCCTTATTATTAGGTTTCATATATGCTTTTATAGGTATAATTTCAGTTTTAATTTTTTATATTTTAAGAAATAACAAATTAAGAAGAGAAGAGTTAATCTCATTTAATGCCATTCAAAATTTAGCCTCAAAATATTCTTTGAGCTTGATTGAAGCTAGTTTAGATCCTTTGGTAACCATAAATACCGATGGAAAAATAACAGATACTAATGAAGCAACTGTAAAAATCACGGGTATAGAAAAATCTAAATTAATTGGTTCTGACTTTTTTGATTATTTCACAGAAAAACAAAATGCTAGAGAAGTTTATCAAGATGTTTTCAAAAAAGGTTCAGTTACCGATTTACCGTTAACAATTCGTCATAAAGACGGAAAACTTACCGATGTACTTTTTAATGGTTCTGTGTATAAAAATGAAGATGGAGATATTCTTGGTGTTGTTGTGGTGGCAAGAGATATTGCCGAGCAAAAATGGGCTTTAGACTTAAGAATTGCCAACAAAGAATTGGCTTTTCAAAATGACGAAAAAGAAAAACGTGCTGCCGAATTAGCTATTGCCAACAAAGAATTGGCTTTTCAAAATGAAGAGAAAGAAAAAAGAGCCAACGAATTGGCTATTGCCAACGAAGAATTAGAATACCAAAATGAAGAGAAAGAAAACAGAGCCAATGAACTTAGTATTGCCAATGAAGAATTAGCTTTTCAAAATCAAGAAAAAGAAAAACGTGCAAATGAATTATTGATTGCAAATAAAGAATTAGCATTTCAAAATAAAATAAAAGAAAAAAAAGCAGCCGAACTCATACTTGCCAACAAAGAATTGGCTTTTCAAAATGACGAAAAAGAAAAACGTGCTGCAGAGTTAGTCATAGCCAATAGAGAATTGCATTTTCAATCGGGCGAAAAACAAGATCGTGCTGCAGAATTGGTTATTGCAGACAAAGAACTTGATTTTCAAAATCAAGAAAAAGAAAAAAGAGTTATAGAAAACAAAGAATTAGAAGATTATAGTTATTCATTAAAATTGGCCTCGCAGTATTCGTTAAGTTTGATTGAAGCTAGTCGTGACCCACTTTTTACAATTAGTCCAGAAGGAAAAATTACGGATACCAACAAAGCATCAGTAAGAGTAACAGATGTCTCTAGAGAACATCTTATTGGTTCTGATTTTGTAAAATATTTCACAGAACCTGCAAAAGCAAAAAAAGGATATGAAGAAATTTTTACTAAAGGTTTTATTTCTGATTTTCCGTTAACGATAAAAGACGGAAAACTAACAAGTGTTTTATTTAATGGTTCTGTTTATAAAGATGAAGAAGAAAATATAATAGGAGCAGTAGTAGTTGCTAGAGATGTTACCGAAATTAAAAAAACAGAAAACGAGCTTATAGAAGCCAAAATATTTGCAGAACTTGCAACATCTATTGCTGAAGATGCCAAAATTATTGCAGAGAAAGCATCCAAAAAAGCTGAAGAAGCTGTAAAGTCTAAACAGCAATTTTTGTCTAATATGAGCCACGAAATTAGAACTCCTATGAATGCAATCATTGGGTTTACAAAAGTGGTACTCAAAACCGAGTTGACTCCAAAACAAAAAGAATACCTACTTGCTATAAAATTGAGCGGTGATGCACTAATTGTTCTTATCAATGATATACTTGACCTTGCAAAAGTAGATGCTGGTAAAATGACTTTTGAAAAAACACCATTCAAACTTAATTTATCAATAAAAGCAATGTTGCATCTTTTTGAAACCAAAATTCAAGAGAAAAACTTAAAATTAATTATTAATTATGACAATAACATTCCCGAAGTATTAGTTGGAGATCCAGTTCGTTTGCATCAAATTATACTCAATTTGGTAAGTAATGCTGTAAAATTTACCAATAAAGGAAAAATAACTGTAAAAATAGATTTAGTTTCAGAAGATGAATTAAAAACTAGTGTGAAGTTCTCAATAATTGATACTGGAATTGGAATTAAACGATCTAAAATAGAAACTGTATTTGAAAATTTTCAACAAGCCACTAGCGATACATCAAGATTGTTTGGAGGAACAGGACTTGGACTTGCAATTGTTAAACAACTAGTAGAAGCTCAAGATGGAACTATTGAGGTTGAAAGCGAATTTGATAAAGGCTCAACTTTTAGTTTTATTTTAAATTTTGACAAAACAAACTCTGAAGCAGTATTAGAACCCGAAATTATTGAACTTAATACCGAAATAAAAAACATAAAAATTCTGGTAGTTGAAGATATGGAACTCAATCAACTACTCATGAAAACGTTGCTAGACGATTTTGGTTTTGCATGCGATATTGCTGCAAATGGAAAACTAGCTATTGATAAACTAAAAGTGTCAACATATGATGTGATTTTGATGGATTTGCAAATGCCCGAAATGAATGGGTTTGAAGCTACAGAATATATTAGAAATACATTAAAATCAGATATTCCAATAATAGCTTTAACGGCTGATGTTACAACTGTTGATGTTGCCAAATGCAAAGAAGTTGGAATGAATGATTATGTATCCAAACCAGTAGATGAACGATTATTGTATAGTAAACTAGTAGGAATTCTTAAAAAACCAGTTATGATTATCGAAAAAGAAACAAAAGGTACTATTACTACAGAAAAAGTGAAATACATAGATATGAGTTACTTAAACAAACTCACAAAATCTAATACGAAATTAATGTCAGAAATGATAAATGTATATCTAAAACAAACACCTCCATTAATTTCTACAATGAAACAAAGTTTTTTTGATAAAGATTGGGTTGTATTGCAAGCAACTGTTCACAAAATGATTCCTTCGTTTTCTATTGTAGGTATAGACCCAAACTTTGCTGTAATAGCACATAAAATACAAGATTTTGCTTTTAATTTAGAACATTCAATAGAATTGAAAGAAATGGTTCTAGAACTCGAAAAAGTATGTATGCAAGCTTGTGAAGAATTAGAAATTGAATTAAAGACTATAAATAAATAAATTGTGAAAAATAAAAACAAAATAAAACTTTTTCTAGTAGATGATGATGCGTTCTTTTTGAAATCATTAGAAATTCAATTTCTCGATCATGCTGATTTTGAAATTGAAACATTTGCTACAGGCGAATTATGCATAGAAAATTTATCAAAAAAACCAGAAGTCATCATACTAGATTATCATTTAGATGGTATAGATAAAACCGCAATGAATGGCTTGGACACATTAGATAAAATCAAGAAATTTGACAATGATATTCCTGTAATAATGCTATCGTCTCAAGACAAAATAGATGTCGCAATACAATGTATGCATCACGATGCAGCTGATTATGTGGTAAAAAGTGAAACAGCATTTATTCGATTAAAAAAAATTATTACTTCTATTTTTCTTTATAAAAAAATGAAAAAAGAACTCAGTTGGTATATGGATCGAATGTAATTAAAGAAAAAATGTACGAATTAATCCTACCGTTCAACAGCAATTTCAACTTTAAGTGACAACGACATTTCGGATATTCTTGAAGTTTCTCAAAAAAATAATTTAGAAAATGATATTACAGGTTGTTTATTATTTTATCAAAATATATTTATACAAATATTAGAAGGTGATGAACATAAAGTAAAAGAATTATTTGAAAAAATTAAAACAGATAAAAGACATACAAATGTTATCTTGATAGCTGAAGCCCAGAAAAAAGAACCTATTTTTCCTAATTGGAGTATGGCATATCATAAGTTAAATAACAAGGATTCAGATCTTGCAAATGAATTTCTATTTGTCAATAATTTAATTGTAACTTCAAAATTAGCATCAAAACCTACTAGAGTTAGTAGATTATTTTGGAAAATGGTATTACAACTATTAGAAAACAAAAAAATAAATTAGATAATTTTAAGATGACGATTTAAAAAGACTTTTTAAATTTGATTGAAATAAATTTTTTTTTAATCAGTTATATAATGGAGATTCCTGTAAATAATTTTGATATAAATGGATTGACATCTGCAGAAGTTATCGCTTCAAAAAACAAACACGGTAACAATACTATTATTTACAAAAAGGAGAATCCCTTTTTCAATTTTATTAAAGAAATAGTTACAGACCCAATGGTCGTTTTGCTTTTAGTAGCTTCCTCTATTTATTTTATTAGCGGAAAAATAGCAGACGGAATTTTTCTAGCTTCAGCAATATTACTAATTACTATAATTTCTTCCTACCAAAATGCAAGAAGTAAAAATGCGTTAGAAAAACTAAAAGATTTTACAAAACCAAATTGTAAAGTCATAAGAAATGGAAAAGTAATAGAAATAAAAACCGAAGAATTAGTTATAGGAGATAGTTTGGTAGCCGAAGAAGGAATTTCAATAGCTGCTGATGCAATAATTGTACACTCAAATGATTTTACTGTAAACGAATCTATTCTTACCGGAGAATCCTTTGCAGTGGCAAAAGACAAAACCATCGAAAACCCTATAATTTACCAAGGTACAACTGTTGCAAGCGGTTTGGCAATAGCCACTGTTTCGGCAATAGGAAGTCAAACCAAATTAGGTAAAATTGGTAAAAGTCTAGAGAATATAATTGAAGAAAAAACACCTTTAGAAATCCAGATTGGAAACTTTGTAAAGAAAATGGCTATAACAGGTGCCATTATTTTTATTATAGTTTGGAGCATCAATTATTTTAATTCCTATAACCTTCTTGATAGTTTACTAAAGTCGCTTACATTGGCAATGAGCATTTTACCAGAAGAAATACCGATAGCATTTACCACATTTATGGCGCTTGGTGCTTGGCGTATGATGCGAAAAGGTATCATTGTAAAACAAATGAAAACGGTTGAGACATTAGGTAGTGCCACTATTATTTGTATTGATAAAACAGGCACAATTACCGAAAACAAGATGAGTCTTGCTAAGGTATTTTCTTTAAAGTCTAATAAAATAATTTCGATAGAAGAACCTTTATCTGATGAAGAAAAAGAAGTAATTTCTATTTCAATGTGGGCAAGTGAACCAACTCCATTTGACCCAATGGAAATTGCCCTTCATCAATCGTATACTACTTTAATATCTCAAGATCAAAGACCTCAGTATAAAATGGTTCATGAATATCCGTTGTCTGGAAAACCACCTATGATGACCCATATTTTTGAAAACAATCAAGGCAAAAAAATTATTGCTGCAAAAGGTGGTTTAGAAGCAATTATGACAATTTCAAATCTTAGTGCTGAAAATAAAAAACAAATTTTAGATGCCAATCAAGCATTATCCAAAGAAGGTTACAGAATTTTAGCAGTAGGTGAAGCCATTTTTGAAGGAAAAAATTATCCAAAAACACAACAAGAATTTAAATTTGAATTCAAAGGTTTAGTAGCTTTTTATGATCCACCAAAAAAGAACATAGATAAAGTGCTACAACATTTTTATAATGCAGGAATTGGAGTAAAAATTATTACAGGTGATAATGCTGAAACAACTACATCTATAGCCAAACAAATAGGATTTAAAGGTTATGAACATAGTATTTCTGGAGATGAGTTGATGAAATTATCAGATTCAGAATTAAAAAAGAAAGTAAAAGACACCAATTTGTTTTCAAGAATGTTTCCAGAAGCCAAACTTAGAATTATTGAAGCACTCAAATCAAATAACGAGATAGTTGCCATGACGGGTGATGGTGTCAATGATGGACCAGCATTAAAATCAGCTCATATAGGAATAGCAATGGGAAAAAAAGGTACCGAAATAGCAAAAGAAGCTGCGTCTTTGATTTTAATAAATGACGATTTGTCTAAGATGGTTGATGCCATTGCAATGGGAAGAAAAATTTATGCAAACCTCAAAAAAGCGATTCAGTTTATTATATCAATTCATATTCCTATTATTCTAACCGTTTTTATTCCGTTGGCATTAGGATGGATATATCCAAATATTTTTTCGCCTATCCATATTATTTTTTTAGAATTGGTTATGGGACCAACATGTTCTATTGTATATGAAAACGAACCTATTGAAAAAAATACAATGTTGCAAAAACCAAGAAAATTTACGTCTACTTTTTTCAATTGGAAAGAACTCTCAACCAGCATTATTCAAGGTTTAATGATTACTGCAGGTTCATTATTTGTTTATCAATATGCAATATTTCATCACTATGAAGAGAATATAGTTCGAACGATGGTTTTTTTAGTATTAGTAACTGCTAATATTTTCTTAACTTTGATTAATAGGTCTTTTTATTATTCGCTTTTTACAACTATTGGGTATAAAAACAATTTGGTTTCAATAGTAATAGGAATTACAATTGCTATAATGGTATTGATTTTATATGTCAATCCATTAACCAAATTTTTTGGTTTTGAACGATTACTCAATTGGCAACTTTTTATAGCTATTGGTGTTGGTATTGTATCAGTAGTTTGGTTTGAATTTGTTAAAATTTGGAAACGTATATATTCAAAAAAGATATAAATATGACAACGACTTTATCAGCAGTAATAAAGAAAATTCTATTAATTTTTCTAATTATACTAGGTTTATATTTTGCTAAAGATTTTTTAATACCTTTAAGTATTGGTGGAATTTTGGCCACACTTTTTTTGCCTTTTTGCAATTGGATGGAAGCAAAAAAAATACCCAAAAGCATTGCAGTCATCTTTTGTTTATTGACATTGCTATTATCTATTTTTATTTTAGAATCACTTCTTGAATATAAAATTACAGAATTATTAAGCGACATTACAATCCTAAAACAAAAAGCTTTAGAGTCATTTGGTCAAATTCAGAAATACATTTTTAAACATTTAGATTTATCAATTGAAGAACAATTTAAAATTCTTAAAAACGAACAACCCTCTTATACCAATATTTTACAAATTATTTTTGGTTCTATTTCGTATTTGGTTTCAAGTATCATTTTGATATTGGTATATTTTGTTTTTTTATTGTATTATCGAAATCATATTAAAAATTTTATTTTGCAACTTACTTCATTATCTCAAAAAGCTGAAGTTGAAAAAATAATACATAGTGCAACACTTGTTTCTCAACAATATTTACTAGGGTTATCAAAAATGATTTTTCTGTTATGGATTATGTATGGAATAGGTTTTAGTATTTTAGGAGTAAAAAACGCCATCTTCTTCGCTGTTTTGTGTGGTCTACTCGAAATAATCCCATATATTGGTAATATAATAGGTACCTTAATTACTGTGCTTGTTGTAGCATTACATGGCGCAGATGTATCGTTAATGTTCGGAATTGTTATTACCTATATGATTGTTCAATCTATTCAGGGATGGATTTTAGAACCCTTGATTCTTGGACCTCAGGTAAAAATAAATTCTCTTTTTACCATTATTGCTCTTGTTTTAGGGGAATTAATATGGGGAATTCCAGGGATCATTCTTGCAATTCCACTTACTGCAATTATAAAAATTGTTTGTGACCACATAGTAGATTTAAAACCTTTTGGTTTCTTGATAGGAGAAATAGAATCAACCAAAAAAGAAATCTCTTTTATAAAGAAAATTAAAGGTAATTTTTCAAATTCAAAAAATAAAAAAAAATAATTAAATAGTGTTATATGACACCTCATTCAAAACTTATACTAGTAAAAATATTACATACAGTGATTTGGTTGTTTTTTAATTTCTTCTTGTTTTATTTACTCTATGCAGTGATTTTAAATACGATAAACCAATGGGTTTGGATAGGAATAGGGATAATTGTAATAGAAGGATTTGTTTTGTTGTTTTTTAAAATGAAATGCCCTTTAACAATTATTGCAAGAAAATATTCGGATTCTACCAAAGATAATTTTGATATTTATTTACCCAATTTGCTCGCAAAATATAATAAACAAATATATACTACTTTATTCGTTATCATTTTATTGGGTGTAGTTTAGAGTAATTAAAAATTAATAATAAATGGATAATAATTATACTATACCAGGACAAACTAGAATTGGACATGTTCATTTAAAAGTTTCAAATATAGAACGTGCACTTGAATTTTATTGTGGTTTGTTGGGCTTTGAACTTACAACAATGTACGGCACAGAAGCAGCATTTATTTCTGCAGGAGGTTATCATCATCATATAGGATTAAATACTTGGTATAGTAAAAATGCACCCAACTCAAAGAATGAAGGTGTTGGCTTGTTTCATACTGCCATTTTATACCCAACTCGCAAAGATTTAGCCACCATTTATGACAGATTGCTAAAAGCAAATTACCCTTTTACAGGATATGCAGATCACGGAGTTTCTCAAGCACTATATCTAAATGATCCAGATCATAATGGAGTTGAATTGTATTGGGACAGACCAAAAGAAGAATGGCAATATCATCCTGATGGATCTATTGTGATGTATAGTGAAACTTTAGATCTAGACGATTTATTGAAAGAATTGTAATAATATTATTTTTATTTAACCCAAAAAGTTTGGACTTCTCAACATATGAAAATTACAACTTAAAACATTTTTAATGTAACTTCTTTGATGCTAATTATTTGACCTTTATATCTCTAAAAAAAGGTTATTAAATTTAAATAATTAGCAATGTTAAACGTCAAAAAAGAAGGAATAGTAATAGAAAAAACACTATTAGATTTTGAAAATGAAGGGGTTTTAAATCCAGCTGCCATTCGAGAAGGAGATAAAGTTCATTTGTTTTACAGAGCAGTTCATCAAGGCAATCAATCTAGTATTGGTTATTGTCTTTTAGATGGCCCATTAAAAATCGAGAGTCGTTTATATAATCCGATAATAGTACCAGAATTTGATTATGAATCTCACGGAATTGAAGATCCTAGATTAGTAAAAATTGATGATTTATATTATTTGACTTACACTGCATTTGATGGTGTTAATGCATTAGGATGTTTAGCAACTTCAACAGATTTAATTCATTTTGAAAAAAAAGGAATTATAGTACCTCAAATTACTTACGAGGAATTTAATAAATTATCCAATACAAATCCTTCAATGGATTCAAAATATTTTCGATTCAATCAACACGAAGGTATTCTTGAAAAAGATGGAAAAAAAATGCTGCTTTGGGATAAAAACGTAATTTTTTTTCCTAGAAAAATAAACGGCAAGTTCTTTTTCATGCATCGTATACGTCCTGAAATTCAAATTGTAGTTTCAGTAAATTCTTTAGAAGAATTAACTATTACTTTTTGGCAAAATTACTTCCTTAAATTCAATGATTTTGTTTTACTGTCTCCAAAATATGATCATGAAATAAGCTACATCGGTGGTGGTTGTCCTCCAATTGAAACTGAATTCGGTTGGTTACTCATTTATCACGGAGTAAAAGATAGTCTCAGTGGATATGTTTACTCGGCTTGTGCAGCACTTTTAGATCTAGAAAATCCACAAAAAGAAATTGCTCGATTGCCCTATGCATTATTCAAACCTGAATATGTTTGGGAATTAAAAGGCGAAGTCAATAACGTTTGTTTCCCAACTGGGGCTGTTGTTTTTGGAGATGTCTTATATATATTTTATGGTGCTGCAGATGAACGAATTGCTTGTGCTTCTGTTTCTTTATCCGAATTATTAAAAGAATTAATACTTAATAAAATTTAAAAAAATGAAAAACAGAGCCCAAATTTTGAACCCAAGCGCCAATTTTAGTAGTGCTTTAAATTTTCAAAAAAGAGAAAATGTGTTGCCAGAAATACTTTTTATAACAACTTTTCCGCCAAGAGAATGTGGTATTGCAACCTATTCTCAAGATTTGATTATTGCCTTAAATAACAAATTCGAAAAATCATTCAATATCAAAATATGTGCCTTAGAAAACGAAACAGAACAACATAAATATAATGATGATGTTGCCTATAAATTGCAAACAGATAATCCAAACTCTTATATTGATTTAGCCAAAAAAATCAATGAAAATTCAAAAATTCAAATCGTATTATTACAACATGAGTTTGGTTTGTTTCGTGATAATGAAACCGATGTAAATACTTTTCTGCAAACCATAAACAAACCCAAAATAGTTGTTTTTCATACGGTTTTACCTAATGCAAGTGAATTAATAAAAAGAAGTGTCAAAAACATGGATGCAACTGTTGATTCGTTTATAGTTATGACCAAATCGTCAGCAAAAATATTGGTTGAAGATTATGATATTAATATTGACAAAATATCAATAATACCACACGGAACTCATTTAGTAGAGCATACCAACAAAACAATCTTAAAAGAAAAATACAATGTTTCGGGAAGAAAAGTGATATCAACTTTTGGGCTTTTAAGCTCTGGAAAATGTATAGAAACTTCTATAAATGCGTTGCGAACTATTGTGAAACAACATCCCGAAGTTTTGTTTTTGGTTATAGGTAAAACACATCCAACGGTTGTAAAAAATGAAGGCGAAAAATATCGTGAAAACCTTGAGGCAAAAATTAGCGCATTGCGATTGAATGATAATGTCAAATTTATCAATCAATATCTACCACTAAACGAGCTTTTAGACTATTTGCAACTAACAGATATTTATTTGTTTACATCAAAAGATAGAAACCAAGCCGTTTCTGGCACTTTTTCTTATGCTATAAGTTGTGGTTGTCCAATTATTTCAACACCAATTCCTCATGCTGTTGAGGTTTTAAAAAACGGAACAGGTATTATTATTGATTTTGAAAATTCACATCAATTAGCGGAACAAGTTATCAATTTATTGAATGATGAAAAATTGCGTAACAACATTTCTGCAAACGGAATACACAAATTAGCTCCAACAGCATGGGAAAATTCAGCAATTGTACATGCTTTATTATTTGAGAAAATTAGTGATGAAAAACTACAACTGAATTATAAAATTCCAGAATTTAATATGAATCATATTAAAAAAATGACCACAGATTTTGGAATCATTCAATTTTCAATAATCAATCAACCTGACATCAATTCGGGTTATACATTAGATGATAATGCTCGAGCATTGGTTGCAATGTGTCAGCATTATGAAATAACAAATAATGCTTCGGATATTGAATACATAAATTTATATTTCAATTTTATCAAATATTGTATGCAACCTGATGGTAGTTTTCTGAATTATGTAGATGTTGATAAAAATTTCACTGCACAAAACAATGAAAACCTTGAGGATGCTAACGGTAGAGCAATTTGGGCATTAGGTTATCTTTTATCATTAAGTCATTTGTTCCCGAATGATTTGGTTAGTAATGCCGAAAAAACTATGAGCAAAGCTATATCAAATGTACAAAGCATTCATTCTACTAGAGCAATGGCATTTATTATTAAAGGACTTTATTTAAGTAATTTGAATCAAAATTCATTTGCAAAAGTTTCATTAATCAAACATTTCGCAAACAAATTAGTGCAAATGTACCGTCACGAAGCCAATAGTAAATGGCAATGGTATGAGAGTTATATGACATATGGTAATAGTATTTTGCCAGAAGCTATGCTTTGTGCTTATTTAGCAACAGGAGAAATAGTATATAAAAGTATTGCTAAAACTTCTTTTGATTTTTTATTGAATAAAATTTTTAGAAATAATCAAATCAAAGTAATTTCAAACAAAGGCTGGTTAGTCAATAATCAAATAGTTAAAGTTGAAAAAATAGGAGGTGAGCAACCTATAGATATTGCCTATACTATTAATGCTTTGAGCAAATTTTATACTGTTTTTGAAAATGAAGAATATTATAATAAAATAAAAACTGCTTTTGATTGGTTTTTGGGTGATAATCATTTACATCAAATTATATATAATCCTTGTACTGGAGGATGCTATGACGGATTAGAAGATTCATATATAAACCTTAATCAAGGTGCAGAATCTTCTGTAAGTTATTTAATGGCTCGACTTACAGTAGCTAAAAATGCTGTTGAAAAAAGCAAAGTAATTACTTTGAAAAATACCTATTCAAATTCAAATGAATATAAATCAATTATTAATTATTAAAAAAAAAAATATGCAAACTAAAAAAACACACATCATCACTCCTAAAAAAAGTGATGCAAAGAAAAAAACTGAAGTTTCAAACTCTAAAACAAAATCGGATGGTTCTAAGCAAACCATTCGTAAAAAACTAAATGAATTTGGCGATTCAGATTCTTTATGATTTATTTAAGGTGTGAATATCACAAACTTTTCTAAAATTTATACAACACTTCATTTGTAATAGTAATAGACCTTTGTTTAATAATTAAATCTAAAAAACAAATGAAAAAATTAATCGTATTATGTTTCTCTTTAGTAGTAACATTATCAGCAAAAGCACAAACCCAAGACAAGACCTGGAATATTGGTCTTCATGGTGGAGTGACGCAATATCATGGTGATTTTGGTCATGATTTTTACAAGTCTAATAATACTATGTATGGATTTGGTGGAATATCAGTTTCTAAATATTTAGGAAAATATTTAGATGCTAGTTTGTTATTAACTAGAGGAACTTTAGGATATAATAACGGAACAACACAAGGATTTAAAAGTGATTTTAGTTCTGCTTCTTTCAACTTAAGATTCAATTTTATCGGACCAGAATACATTGCAAGACCTTATGTATTTGGTGGAGTAGGTGCCATTTTATTTGATAATCAATTAAATTTTCATAAAGAAAAAATTGATTATGCACTCCCAACAGCTGGTGCTGGATTAAATATCAAATTGACTCCTGTAATCATGTTAAACATACAAGAAACTTTTCTATTTACTGACAATGATACAAGAGATGGTCAAGTTGCCGGAAAAAATGATGATTTTCTTTTTCATATGGTAGGATTAACTTTTAATCTTGGTGAAAAAAAAGATGCTGATTTAGATGGAGTCTCAGATAATAAAGACAAATGTCCTGATACTCCAACAGGAGTTGCAGTAGACAAAATTGGATGTCCTTTAGATAAAGATAGTGATGGTGTTGCAGATTATTTAGACACTTGTCCTGATGTTGCTGGTACAAAAGCATTAAGCGGTTGTCCAGACAAAGATAATGATGGAATTGCTGATATAAATGATCGTTGTCCAGATTTAGCAGGTTCAGCATCATTAAAAGGTTGTCCAGATGCAGATAATGATGGTGTTGCAGATATAGATGATACTTGTCCAAATACTAAATCAGGTAGCAAAGTAGATACAAAAGGTTGTCCTATAGATGCAGATAAAGATGGTGTTATGGATGATGAAGATCGTTGTCCTACAATAGCTGGTCCAGCAAGTCTAAAAGGTTGTCCTGATACTGATGGTGATGGTGTTGCAGATATTGATGATAGATGTCCTACATTGAAAGGAAATATCGTAAACAAAGGTTGTCCAGAGATATCAAAACAAGACGCTGTAAGAATAACCTATATTGGAAGTAAAATTTTCTTCGAAAATAATAGTGATAAACTAAAAGTGGCTTCATTATCTCAATTAGATGAATTAGCAAAAATATTATTCAAATATGAAGGTGCCAATTTATTAATTGAAGGACATACAGATAGTAATGGCTCTGATGCTTTTAATATCAATTTGTCTCAAAAACGTACAGAATCTGTAAAAGTTTATTTAGTTGGAAAAGGAATTCCAGAAGCAAGATTAACAGCTCAAGGTCTTGGCGAAAGCAAACCTGTTGCAGATAATAAAACTACTTTAGGAAGAGCAAAAAATAGAAGAGTAGAGTTGAAAACAACTTATTAATAATAGTTAGATTGCTTAGTTTTGTTTTAGAGCTGCCATTATTGGCAGCTCTTTTTTTGTTTTATTAATTAAATCTAAATCATTTTAAATATGAATTATACAAAAGCCATTCAATATTCTGTAATACATTTCTAAAAGAATAAAAGCAACTTTACATAACAAAAAATAAATATAAAAGATGATACCAAAAATTGGAATAACTGAAATAAAACTGCAAAAAAGTATCAACATACTTGCTGTTGTTTTATCTGACGAAATGACATTATATATAAAAACCAGAAAGTTTCATTGGAATGTGGCTGGTGAAAGTTTTATGGAAATGCATAAGCTATTTGAATCTCAATATACAGAATTAGAAACTATTATTGATGAGGTAGCAGAAAGAATAAACAAACTCGGTGGCAAAACAATTGGTACAATGAATGAGTTTGCATTGCTAACTAGAATTGTAGAACATCCTAATAAATATCCGGTTCAAAAAGCAATGATTTCTGAATTGTTATCAGATCACGAAATTATCATATCAGAATTAAGAAAAGATATTGACATCTGTTCTAATGATTGTCACGATGCGGGAACTGCAGATTTACTTACAGGTATTTTGCAACAACACGAAACTATAGCTTGGATATTGAGAAGATATTTGAGTTAAAACAATTATTTATAAACAATTATAAAAACAACTTCAAAATGAAAAAGAAAGCAGATAAACCTGAAGCTTCCAATCAACAAAATGATAATTTTCCAGGATATCCACAATACCCAGCAAGCGAAGATATTTATAACAAGTTTGATAAAGAATTTGATATTGATCCTGAAAATCTATCGAAAAAAAAAGAAATTATCAAAATTGATAAAGTTGAAAAACCAAACGAAAAAGGGTTTAAAGACGATAAATCGGGTGCCGATTTAGATATTCCAGGTTCAGAACTTGATGATGAACAAGAAAATATAGGAAGCGAAGATGAAGAAAATAATTCCTATAGTATTGGTGGAGACAATCACAACAATTTAGAAGAAGATAACGGATAATTAAATAAAAAAAAATATGATACGAACAGCATCTGCACATTGGGAAGGGAATTTGAAAGAAGGTAAAGGAACATTGTCTACACAAAGTGGTGTTCTTGAAGGAACCAATTACAGTTTTAAAACTCGTTTTGAAGAAGATCAAAAAGGTACAAATCCAGAAGAATTAATTGCAGCAGCTCACGCTGGTTGTTTTACAATGGCAGTATCATCGATGTTAGTTCATAAAGGATTTACAGCAACTACTTTAGATACTAATGCAACATTAACAATGGATAACAAAAGTATTACAGCAATTCATTTAAAAATTACAGCTTTGGTAGAAGGTATTTCAGTTCAAGATTTTAATGCAATTGTAAAAGATGCAGAGAAAAATTGTATTGTTTCAAAAGTTTTAAATATCCCTATTACATCAGAAGCACATTTTATTTTATAAAAAAAATCAAAAAAAATGAAAATACTAATCATTCTTACATCGCATGCTAAACTAGGAAATACAGATAACAAAACAGGATTCTGGATAGAAGAGTTTGCAAACCCTTATTACATTTTTCAAGAAGCGGGAGCAGAAATTACAATTGCCTCTCCAAAAGGAGGACAACCACCAATAGATCCAAAAAGTGATACTCCAGAAAATCAAACCGAAGCCACAAAACGTTATAAAAATGATTCCAATTTATTGGCTCTAATGGCAAATACCAAAAAACTTACTGAAGTTTCAGAAGATGAATTTGATGCCGTTTTTTATCCTGGTGGTCACGGCCCATTATGGGATTTAACTACCGACAAAGATTCTATCGGATTAATTGAAAATTTTTGGGATTCTAAAAAACCTATTGCAGTAGTTTGTCATGCACCATCTGTTTTATTAAATGCAAAAGACGAGAATGGTGATTTTTTGATAAAAGGAAAAAAAGTTACAGGCTTTTCAAATACCGAAGAAAAAGCAGTGCAACTAGAAAATATTGTACCATTTATGCTAGAAGATGAACTCAAAAACAAAGGAGGCATTTATAGCAAAAAAGAAGATTGGGCAAGTTATGTAGTTAAAGATGGTTTGCTTATTACGGGTCAAAATCCTAGATCGTCTGAAGCTGTTGCAAATGAATTAATTCAATTACTAAAAAAATAAATCAATATGTATAATGTAGCAATTATTTCATCAAGTATTAGACACGATAGAAAAAGTCACAACGTAGCTTTATATTTCGAAAATTATTTAGCTAATAATAATCTAGCTACACCACAGATAATTGATTTAAAAGAATATGATTTTCCTTTATTTGAGGATAAATTAAAAAATCAAAAAAATCCAAGTTTAAAAACGTTAGAGTTCAAAAACCAAATCATTTCATCTGATGGAATTATTATAGTTACTCCAGAATATAACGGTAGTTTTCCAGCAAGTCTAAAAAATGCAATAGATTTATTATATGAAGAATGGAGACATAAACCGATAGCAATAGTAACTGTTTCTTCTGGCGGTTTTGGAGGATCTCAATGTCTTATTTCCCTTCAATTTGTTTTATTTAAAATGATGGCTTGGACAGTTCCTGCAGTTTTTCAAGTAGCAAATGTTCAAGAAAATTATGATGATAAAGGAAACGCTATTCATAAAGAATCTACAGATGCACTTGCTGCTCCTTTTATTAAAGAATTATTATGGTGCATACAGGCTGATAAAGAATAATATAAATATCTGAAAAGCAAAGAATTATATAACAATAATACAGCATTATATAACATATTATTTTCAAGTTTATCGAATTTTACTAAATCAAAATAACAACTAAAAAATAGAATCAAAATGGATATTTCAAAAACAATCGACGTCTTTAATTCTCTAATTGTAATTAATAATGATAGAATAGAAGGTTACAAAACCGCTTCTGAGGAAGCAAAAGAAACAGACTTAAGAATGCTTTTTTCAGATTTAAGTCAAACTAGTATTGATAATAGAAAAGAGCTTATAGCTGAGGTAAAAAAACTAGGAGGAACTCCTGAAGAAGGAACCAGAATAACAGGAAAATTTTTCAGAGCTTGGATGGATTTAAAAGCAGCCATTTCTGGAGATAATAGAAAAGCAATTCTTGATTCTTGTGAATATGGCGAAGAAACTATTTTAAAGGTTTATAAGGATGCTCTTATACAAGAGGTTCACGAATTGAATACAAATGAGCAAAATCTTCTCAATAAACAATACGCTTTTCTAAAAGCAGATTTTGCCAAAATTACTCATATTCTTAATCTAATTGAAGAGGAAAAAGAGTAGATAATTTATTAAAATCAATGTTGTTTAGTCAAGAGAAGAAGAAGCTCACCAGAAATGTATTTTTGGTACTAACAGGCAATATTGATTTAATTTTTTGAATTAAATTAAAAATATAAAACAAAATTAACTTGGTACTATATCTAAAAAATATTTTTTTTGATGCAGGTAACTTTACCCTTTTTATAGCTAGATTTTTTAAAGAAATTGCAAAACCAAAATTTCAATATAAAGAATTTATAAGGCAATGTTACGCAATAGGCTATAAAACTTTGCCTCTTATTTCTATTACAGGATTTATTATGGGATTGGTGCTAACCATACAATCTCGTCCAACACTTTTAAAATTTGGAGCAGAATCTTGGTTGCCTAGTATGGTTTCTCTTTCCTTAATTAGAGAAATTGCTCCTGTAATTACAGCTTTAATTTGTGCTGGTAAGATTGCCTCTGGAATTGGTGCAGAATTAGGATCAATGAAAGTAACCGAACAAATTGATGCTATGGAAGTATCTGCAATAAATCCTTATAAATACCTAGTCGTTACCCGAATTTTAGCCACAACTTTAATGGTTCCTATTTTGGTAATTTTTGCTGATATAATCGGAATTTTTGGAGGTTATGTGGGGTATAACATTCACGGAAATATCAATATGATGCGCTATTTTTCTGATGTGGTAGAACATTTAGAATTTATGGACATAATGCCAGCATTTATCAAAACCTTTTTCTTTGGTTTTTTTATAGGATTAATTGGCTGTTATAAAGGTTTTAATGCCTCAAACGGAACCGCAAGTGTTGGTATTGCTGCAAATTCTGCAGTAGTAACCGCTTCGCTTTCTATTTTTATTATTGATATGATTGCTGTACAGATAACTGATTTATTTATGTAATTCTATGAAAAAAAATACTGTAATAGAAATTAAAAATCTAAAAAAATCTTTTGGAAAAAATGATGTACTCAAAAATATTAATTTGATCTTACATGAAGGAGAAAATCTTGTCATTCTTGGTCGTTCTGGAACGGGAAAATCAATTACAATAAAGTGTTTGGTAGGATTGATAATTGCTGATAAAGGTGAAATAAATGTTTTTGGAACAGATATTACACAGTTAAATGATTCTCAACTAAATGAATTTAGAGTTAGGATTGGTTTTATGTTTCAAAATGGCGCTTTATATGACTCAATGTCGGTAAGACAAAATCTTGCATTCACCTTGAAACACCATACCGAAAATTTATCAGACCAAGAAGTAGAAAAGCAAATCATTGAAGCATTAGATAGTGTAGGATTGGTAAAATCTATTGATAAAATGCCCTCTGAATTATCTGGTGGAATGCAAAAAAGAATTGGATTAGCTAGAACATTGATCATTAAACCAGAAATAATTTTGTATGACGAACCTACTTCTGGATTAGACACAATAACGTCAAGAGAAATTAGCGAATTAATAGTTTCTATTCAAAAAAAATACAAAACTTCCTCAATTATTATTACTCACGATATGGCTTGTGCAAAATTAACTGGTGATAGAATTTTGATTCTTAACGAAGGAGTGATTCATGCAGAAGGAAGTTATAAAGAACTTAAAAACAGTAATGATGAATGGGTTCGCTCTTTCTTTAATTAAAAAAATAAAATTATGAAAAAAAGTACTTCTTATATCTGGAAATTAGGAATGTTTGTCATCATTGGGATTGTTGTTTTTGTTATCACTATATATCTTGTAGGTAATAACAAAAATTTGTTTGGATCAACTTTTATTTTAAAATCAAAATTTAAAAATGTAAGTGGTCTTAAAGTAGGTAATAATGTTCGTTTTTCAGGAATAAACATAGGTACTGTAAAAAATATAGAGTTTGTTTCTGATACAATTATGATGGTAAGCTTAGTTATAAAAGATGAGGTGCAACAATTTATAAAAACAGATGCAATGGCAAGTATTGGTTCAGATGGATTAATGGGAGACAAAGTATTGACTATTTCACCTGGAACTGCAACCAATACAATTGTAAAAGACGGAGCATATATTGCTTCTACAAAAGCAATTGAGATGGAAGATATTATGAAAAGTGTAAAAGTAAGTGTTGATAATGCAGGAATGGTCACCAAAGAATTGGCCGTTTTTACTAAAAACATGAACAGTAATAAAGGTGCTTTGTCAAAATTAATGACCGACACTGTTTTTTCTCATAATCTAGATAAAATTATGTTTAATTTAGAATCAAGCACTACTGAACTTTCTCAGTTTACCAAAAAAATGAATAATAATAATGGTGTCTTATCTAAACTAGTCAACGATGAAAAACTTGGAAAATCAATAGATTCTACCATTACCAATATTCAAGATGCTACAAAAGGTTTGAATGAAATAGAAGAAGCAGCCAAAAATAATTTTCTATTAAGAGGATATTTCAAAAAAAATAAAAAAGCAGCAGCTAAGAAAAAAATGGCAGCTGATAAAAAAGCCAAAAAACAAGAAATTAATAATACTACTAAGGAATAATAATTTAAATAAATGGTGTTAAAGGATTCAATTAAAGTATAATAAATATAAAATCAATCCCTTTTTCTAATTGATTTTTTTAAATAAATAAAATTAATGAAAGTGTGAATTATACAAATTTATTTGTTTTTTATATAATAAGCCAAATCTAAAAATACATCAAATTTGTAAAATAAACTTTTAATCTAAACTAAAATGAAAAAATCAACTATTTATTTATTGATAATGTTGTTATCAATCAGTACCATTCCGACTACAGCTTTTGCTGCCGAAAAAAATCCTATTACAACTACCAATGAGCCAAAAGAAGTGACTCCAGAGGTAAGAACCATGCTTAATAGATTAGATGAGATTAAAGCAATGGACAAATCGGAACTTAAATCATCAGAAAAAAAAGCGCTTCGTAAAGAAGTTCGTTCTATTAAAGCTAATCTGAGATCAACCAACAATGGTGTGTATTTATCAGTTGGAGCAGTAATAATTATTATTCTTTTATTAATTTTATTATTATAACCATAATATGAAATATTTCAAATCATTAATTATAGCAACGTTCTTAATATTATTTAGTTCGGCTCAAGCTCAAGTTGCTGTAAATGTCAATCTTGGTAGTCCACCAGTTTGGGGTCCAGCTATAACACCAGAAGTAGAATATTATTATTTGCCAGATGTTGAATCCTATTATGATATTAGAGCTTCAAGATTTATTTATCGCAATAATGGAGTTTGGATTAGGTCTAAATCATTACCAGTTCGTTATAGAAGTTATGATTTGTATAAAGGTCGAACAGTCATCATAAACGATTATCGTGGACCAAAACCTTATTATTATTTTAAAAAGCATAAAGTAAAATATTACAAAGGAAATGGAATCAAAATAAAAAAAGAATATGCTCCTAAAAGAGAAAAACACAAAGATTTTGATAATCATCACGACAAACATGATGAAAAAGACAAAGGAAAAGGAAATGGTAAAGGAAATGGTAAAGGAAAGCATTAATTAAATTATTTAAAAAAAAAAGAACTGTAATGGTTCTTTTTTTTGTAATTTAATACTTTAAAAAAATAGTCATTTATAAAAAATAAAAAGATGAAAAACGAACACCAAATTACTGATGATATTCTAAAAGTAACAATGGTTATTCGAAATGAATACCCAGAATTATTAAAATATCTAAACGAAATGCCAGAAACCATTCCTGATGTTAACAAACCTGCTATTACGATCAAAGTGTTACAGGATTACTATGATTCCTTATTAGATTTACTAAGAAAGTATGCGCCACATCATGGCATTTTTAATAATAATTTTTAATACTATTTTATGTTAAAAGTATATTCAGAAATTGAAAAAATATTCGAAAAACTAACCGAAATAGTTACAAAAACTTTAGGCAATCCTATAACATTTATTATTGCTTTTTGTATGGTCTTGTTTTGGTGGGCAACTAGTTTGTTTACCTCTGGAGATATGCATCAAAATATTGGGGATATCATTTTCGGAATCACCTTTTTGAGTTTATTTATTATACAAAAATCATTTAATCGTTATTCTGCATTAGTTCATTTAAAAATGAATGAACTTATATCCTCTCATGAGTTGGCAAATAATGCTATCATTCAATCTGATAAAAAAACCGAAAAAGAAATCATCGAATTATATAACGAATATATTGAAGATGTTGATGATCTTAACAACATTGATAAACTGAAAGATGACGATGAGTGAAAAACATTTTTATATAGGAATTATACAACTCTCTTTTAATATTCTGTAATACATAATACCTGTATTCATCTCACCTTTGTAGTGTTAGGATAAAGATATAATTTTAAATACAAAAAAGATGAACGCTACAGAATTAAAAGGAAATTGGGAAGAACAAAAAGGGAAACTCAAACAAAAATTTGCAAAACTCACAGATAATGATTTGTTATATATTGAAGGCAAGAAAGAGGAGATGCTAGGTAAACTTCAAATTAAATTAGGGAAATCTAAAGAAGAACTGAGCAAAATTATTCAAGAGTTATAGTCAAATCATATGATAAAAAATTGTGTTATGATTTCAATACTTACTATTAGTTTATTATCGAGTTGCAAAACAAATTTAGAAAAATCAGAAAATTTTAATGAAGAAGATCATTATGTAACTACTCAAAAAGTTGAAGCTTCTGATATTGAATGGTTAAATTTTAAATTGATTGCCAACAATTCAATTGCAATAAATGAATATCATATTGAAGTATTGAAAAACAAATTAGAACATTCAGATATGCCTTATGATGATTCATATCTTAAAAAAATTCTTGATTTTGAAATCAAAAACGATTCGTTAAAAGATAGAATTATTTTATTAGATAGTAATACAACACATTGGAAAAGGTTTAGGAATCATATATCCTCAGAAATAAAAGCTTCTGAAGAAATGTATAAATCACTATCAGTGAATACTTAAAATAAATAAAAAGTGAGTAACTACTCACTTTTTTTATGCTTATTAAAATTAAAAACTAGGAATAATATAAAGAAGTCTTCAAATAATGTAACACTATCAAATTAGAATTGTCTGTTCTTTGTAAGGTAATAAAGTCATTGCAAATAAAAAATCGTTAAGATGAAAAAATCAAATTTTATAACAGCCATTTTAATAGTTTTTAGTGCAACTCAACTCGCATTTAGCCAAGGTATTACTGGTGTTAAAGTGGGTGTAAAAGGAGGTGTAAATTTTTCAAATCTTACTTCAGATGATAATAATTCAAATAAGGTTCTAACTGGAGTTAACTTTGGACTTTTTGCAAAATTACCAATAACAAAATCTTTTGCCATACAACCAGAAGTTTATTTCATTACAAAAGGTTCAGAAATAACCTATAACAATGTTTTTGTAGATGGAACAGGAAAATTCGAATTAAATTATATCGAAGTACCTCTATTGGCAGTAATCAATCTTACCAATAATATAAATTTTCAAGTTGGACCATATGCATCTTACTTAGTTAGTTCTAAAGTAAAAAATGTAACCAATGTCAATTTCAATTTTGAAGACAATATCGATTCTGGTGATTTTAACAAATTTGACACAGGAGTTATTGCAGGATTTGGATTTGACGGAAAATCTCTCGGTTTTGGTGTTCGATACAATTTGGGATTAATCACCGTAGGGAAAGAAAAAAATTATAACGGAACAACATATACATTTCCGAACAGCAAAAATGGGGTAATTAATTTATACTTATCCTATTCTATTTTATAAACTATTAAAAACAAAAATTATGAGCAATTTACTTTACACAATAGCAGTTATCCTAATCATTTTTTGGGCAATAGGATTTTTTGCTTACAGCGCAGGTTCAATCATTCACATTCTATTAGTTATTGCAGTTATTGCAATTCTATTACGTCTTATTCAAGGAAGAAAAATTTAAAAAAAGAGTATTAAAAAAGTAAAATTTAAAAATTATGAATTCAAATAAAGTATTATTAGGAGTACTAGGTGGTGTTGCTGCCGGAGCAATTGCGGGAATATTATTTGCACCTGCAAAAGGAACAAAAACCAGAAAAAGAATAATGAAAAAAGGTAAAAACTATTCTGATGAAATTAAAGTAAAATTTGATGAATTATTAGAAAATGTTACCGGAAAATATGAAAATATTGTTCAAGATACCAAAGAGATGATAAATCATTCTGAGGTAAAATAATAAATTTCAAATAATTATAATTATGGAAGATCCTACAGCAACAATAGAAAAACTTATTGAGAAGGCCGAAATCTATAGCAAGACTACATTAGAATTGTACAAATATTATGCAGTTTATAAAACAGCATCAATATTTTCGGATTTGGCAGTTAAGATTGTTATATCTATTGTTGTTGTATTTTTTTCATTACTATTAACCATTGGTTTATCACTTTGGATCGGAAAAGAAATAGGCGAAACCTATTATGGGTTTTTTATTACAGGAGCATTATTTGCACTATTTGCAGTTCTACTTATTTCATTCAAAGAAAATTGGATAAAAACTCCTGTTAGTAATTTTATAATCAACAAATTGAAAGAAGAGAATATATGAAAATAATTGACGAAAAAATAGCATTAAAAGAAACTATCATCACTTTGCAAAAACAGCAAGCTGATGATTTTTTTGTTTTAAAACAGCAATATTATAATACTATTGAAAGTTTTAAACCTGTAAACTTGATAAAAAATTCTATCCAGGAAGTATTTACATCACCCAATTTGAAGGCCAATTTAATGCAAGGAGCAATTGCTTTAGGAACCAATTATATATCCAACAAAGTATTTTTTGGTGCTTCAAATCATCCCATAAAAAGAGTATTAGGATCAGTTTATAAATTTGTAGTTAACCGATTCAAGTAAAGCATTTCAAAAAGTAGTAAACAATAAAAAAAGCATCTAAATTCTAT
>JAYTIV010000119.1:0-26198 GCA_043731625.1 Flavobacterium sp.
ATTGTATCTCCATTAAATTCATGATGAAATTTTATCACTTCAGTTCCTTCTTCAATAATAAATGGTAACATCATTTCAAAATTTTGAGCACTTTTTTCAGTTTCTTTCTTTAACTGTATCGTATCCGTTTTTTTACCATCTGTTAATCGTTCTAAATAAATCTGTTGTTCCATTGCCTTTTTTATTTTTGGCATCAGTTCTTTATACGATTTTAGATAAAGATCTTTATCTAAAACCTTTTCTTCTTTAATAAAAACAATAGTTCCAGATTTTGGAACTATTGTTTTATTTTGAGAAAATAGAATATTACTAAAAATTAGAAGCGATATAAAATATTTCATTAGATTAAATTAAAATTTGCCATAAATTTTTTCTCTTTCTTTGCTTTTTAACCAATCTTGTAAAGGTATTTCAATAGGTCTAAATTCAATTCCTGTTATATCATTTTTTTCAATTTCATTTTTTAGTCTTTCAGAAACAATCCCTTTATATCCACCATTTTCGAAAAATCTTAATGGAAAGAAATCTAAATTCATTTGATCATCAAATGAAAGATTTGACAATGAAATTGACTCAGGGTATTTTAAAGAACTGATTTTTTTATAAAAATCTTCTAAATTTAAAATATTAATTGACTCAAAAATAATTTTACGTTTAATACTATCTTTTATTGAGAAAGTTGTCTTTTCAAAATCTATAAATTGATATGGGAAATCATATATATTAGTTTGTAAATAGTTATCCAATTTTTGATTTTTTTGAATAATATAGGTTTCAAAATATTGAAAACCATAACAATTAAATTGATCTAATGTTTCTTTAAACTTATTGCTTATTAAATAACCAAAACAAAAACCTATGTCACCAAAAGTATCAATAAGATCGGTTTGTTTGGCATTTGCATATAAAACAACATTTGATAGAATTGGTTTAATTTCAATTTTTTCAAAAACAAATTTATCAATAAAATTTGGTTCGTCCTCTACATCGCAATGATGAATAAATTCTTTTACTTGAGGTATTTTTCCCAGTATTTTTTCATTAAGACTGTTTTCTATTGCAAAATATTTCATTACGGTAAAACTAAATCATTTAAGTGAGAATTTGGGTTGTTAATTACCCATGTTCTAATATTATCAATTAAATTTGTTAAAAAATCATAACATTGTTGAGGCGTTGCATTAGGATTGTCTAAAATATAACTAGTTAGTTTAGTGTCAATTAAAATATTATACGCTGTATGATTCGGTTGGTTTCTCCATGTTGCAACGGCTATTCCATTTAAAGCTTCATTCATATGAAAGGCATTACTACATTTTGCAGCTCTTTGAACAACCGTTTTTGTTCGACTAGCCCAAGGAATTAAATGATGTGCTTGTAGAGCTGAAGATGTAATGTTAAGCACTTTTCGGAGCTGCCCACTATTTCCAAATTCGATAACACCGTTTGTTACTTTCCAAACTAATTTTGTTACACCTGATGTAGTAGTAACAATCATTAAACCAAATTTTGTTCCCGCCGTTGCCCATCCAACTATTGGAATTGCGCTTGTGTAACTTAATGTTGCATTTAAACCTTCGCCCTCAATAGTATATAATGTACCATTAATTAAGTCGGCAATTTCACCACCAACTGGTATTAAACCAAAAGCATCAAGACTTAAGTGAATTATATCCTTACTTGCTTCCCAGACACATTTTGTTCTTGACCATTCAGGATTTAGGTGTCTTAATTTAACATAATTAAGAAAAATGGTTACACCAAATAAATTTGGCGAAGTATCTGGCGGTAGATTTGAAATATCTAAATCTATAAATGGGTCTAATGACGTTGAAAAACTTTCCTCGAATAAATTTTCATTACTTTTATTAACAAGTATTGATAAATTAACTAAATTAAATACATCGCCTTGGCTTTGCTCTACTATTGATAAATCAATCAATTCCTTCATAAAATTTTTTGAATTTGAAGTAAACCAGTTTTCAATTAAATATGAAAAAATTTGATTCGAAACATCTTGATTGCTTCCTAAAAAATTATATTGCGAAGTGCTTAATGAATTTAAAAACGCCTGACATTTAACTCTTTCAACCTCATCTGTTGTAGGAATTATTGGTCCATAAGACGGTCCATTATATGTTAAGTAGTAATACTGTCCATTAGATGAATGAGGTGGAGAGTTATAATTTGAGTTAGTACCTGAAAAACCACCGTTTTCTATAGAGTTTATCCCACTAATTGTTCCTGTATTAGGTCCGCCTGAACCACCACCCCCACAATCATCGTATGAACTCATTATAGTGCCGTTACCTTCAGTATCTATATGAATGACATAATGTATGCAACCTACAGTCTGTGTTATTTGTTTTGATTGAGTTAATAGTCCCTCAAACATTTGAACACTTTGCAATATTCTACCATCTAAATCTTGATATTGTAATTCTCCTGTGAATTTATCTAAACCTCCAAAAACGTTTCCATCGGCAGGTATCCATTTCAAAACATAAGCGTCATAGCCAGAGTCTTTTAATGTGATTTCTAAATTTTCAAAATAATAGGGGGTATTTTCATCTAATTGTTTTTCTACAATAAAGCTGTAGTTTACATCTCCATTGGCTAATTGTAATTCTTTTATTTGTTCTTCATTTAAATTAAAATCAAATATCGTTCTGTTTTGTATAGATTTTGACTTCAAAAATTCTTTTACAGAAACTATTTCATCTTCTATTTGTGGTATCATTTTTAATGATACATCTCTAACTTTTAATTTATTTTCCTTGCTATTTGATGGTGACACATAAGTATCTTTTTCACATCCAGAAAACAACAATCCTAAAAAAGCAATAAACAAAAACAAGTAATTTTTCAATTGTTTCATAATTTGTTTGGTTAAAGTTATTAATATTCTTTCAAATATATTAAAAAAATTCAAAAGTTGTAATATATAATAACTTTTTTGATTGTTTAATTAGGAATATCGCAATGTGTATGAAGAAAATAAACATAGCGACGAAGAATATCTTATTGCACTTGGTAAGAGAATAAAAATGCTACGTTTGAAAAAGAAAATTTCTCAAACAGAAATTGCTTATAGATGTGGTTTTGACAAAAGCAATTACAACACAATTGAGTCTGGTAAAAGAAATCCAACTGTTACTTCCTTATTAAAAATTGCAAAAGCATTAGAAATAAATATTTTAGAAATATTTGATTTTTAACATTTATACTTTCTTCATTTCTATATGCGGAATATCATCTTCTAGGTACATCTCACTTGTTTTGACAAATCCATTGCTTTCGTAAAATTTTTGCAAATATTCTTGTGCTGAAATTGTTATCTTGGTTTCTCCAAAATGAGTTTCAATTCCAGCAATGGCTTCTTGCATCATTTCGTGTCCCCATTTTTTATCTCGATAATTTGGCTGAATAACAACTCGTCCTATTGAAGCATTCTCAAAATAATCTCCAGGTTTAAAAAGTCGTGCATACGCCACAATTTTACCATCAAATTCACCTATAAGGTGTAAAGCTTTCTGATCTTTGCCATCAATGTCTTGATAAACGCAATTTTGCTCTACCACAAAGACTTCACTTCGTAACAACAACAAAGAATATAGTTCGCTTAGAGAAAGTGCGTTAAAAGGCTTTATTTTCAACTGAATTGTCATTTATCTTTTTTTGGTTTTAAAAATTCTACAGATTTAATTATGGCTTCGAGTTCAAACATTAAATCTCGTTTCTCTTTTGAAGGATCGTAACAGAAACCTTCTAGAACTAAAACTCGTTTATTGGCTCTATCAATAATTGAATAATTGATAAATGGTCCAGACATAAAATCGTTTTTTAGTTCCCAAGTTCCTTTTGTTTCAAAAGTTTCTTTCCCTTTTATGTTGGTGTTAAACAAATAAGGTGCATAGGAATCCTCCGTTATCATTTGAGAATTTTTGTTTGTGCCACGAATATATAAATTACCTATTGAATCTCGTATTTTAATAATACTGTTGACTATGTTGCCGTTTCGTTTTAATTGTTGATATGGAATTTGATATACCAAAACACTGGTGTTACCACTTGTGATTTCTTTTTTTAGCCATATAAACTTCTTTCTCTCCAACACATAATTATATCCTTTGGGAATGTGCAAATCGATGTTGAATTTTTTAATTATTTTTTTGGTACTTATTCTAGCAGTATCTATTATTCTTTGATTCTCTTGAATTTCTGTTTGGTGGATTGTTTTTATAATTTCTGGCGAATAAAACTCCAATTGTTTTAAAATGGAAGCTGTTGTTTTGCCCGATATATAAAAGATGTTTTGTGGAGATGCGTATTGATTGACAATGTGCTCAAATTTGTTTTTATTTTCTTTTTTTATGACAATACTGTTTCTGGTTTTGGTCATAAAACCTTCTAATAATTTTACAGGATATTGATTGATATTAAAAAGAGGTTCCTCTTGAGGTAATCCTATAACAGGAGAAGCAAATTTGTTTCTAATGCTATCTCCAATTTCTCCGTTCCAGAGTTGATCGTCTATAATTATAGAAATCGTGTTTATTTTTCCGGAGGTTTTCTCAGTATTGGCATCTCGTTTTTTGAAACAAGAGACTAAAGTTGTGAAAATCAAGAGCAATAAAAAAAGGGCTTTTTTCATGATTTTTATTCTATGAAATAAGCCCTAAATTTATGTAGATTTTTTTTATTATCCGTTAATTTTCAATTTCATTCCTGGTTTTAGTGAATTTCCGTCAATTCCATTCCATTTTTTAATATCAGAAACCGTAACACCTGGATATTTTTTTGCAATACTAAAAAGTGAATCTCCTTTTTTTACGAAGTAATGATTTTCTTTACTGTTTTTGGTTATTTTGTCTTTCTTGGGTGCTTTTTCTGCAACAGCTTGATTTTTGTCTAATACCAATTTTTTACCAACAATGATTTTTGTTCCTATTTGAATGTTATTATCGTTTAAATCATTCCAAGTTTTTAGATCAGAAATTGCAACACCATTTTTTTTGGCAATGCTTCCTAAATTATCACCATTTTGAACAATATATTCTACATTCTTGATTTCGGTTTTTGGAGCTACTACTTCTTCTGGTATTTCTATTTCGTTATTGGTTTTGATATCTGCAATTTTTAATTTGCTTTCAAGTTTAACGGTATTATTGGATAAATCGTTCCAGTCTTTTAAATCTTCAACCGATACATTGTGTTTTTTTGCAATAGAACTTAAGTTATCTCCTTGTTGAACAATATAAAAATCTTCTGATTTTGCAGTAGAATCAATTTTTTGTTCTTTTTTTATTTTTTCTGTACTTGCAATGTTTTCAGACATAACAAGTTTTCTAACAGTAGTTACAACTCTTTCGTTTGAAATAATTTTAAGTTTTTTACCTAATGGAACATTGTTGTTTCTAAGTTTATTCCATTTTTTTATCTCGGCAATTGTAACGCCGTATTTTTCTGAAATTTCGCCAAGATTGTCTCCTTTTTTAACTTTATGAAGTTTGGTAACATCTTTAAAAGTAACCACTTTTTCGTCACTATAAATTTTTGGCTCTTTTACTTGATTTTGAACAAAAGGTTTAGAAATTTCGGTAGTAGCTACATCATTTGTTGAATCATCAGTAGTAATTTTATTTGCTTTGGCTTTCTTAACATGCACCGCAACTCTTTCTGACGTGATGATTTTTAAATTTCTTCCTAATGGCGTTTTATTGTTCTTTAATTTGTTCCATTTTTTTATTTCAGACATTGAAACATTATAGCGATTTGCAATTTCGCTCAAGTTGTCTCCACGTCTCACTTTGTGAAATTTTGTTTTAGAAACCAATCTGCTTTCTGTAGTAACAGAATCATCAAAAACTATTGCATTTTGTTGACGTGCAAATGGTCTTTCTCTTTTGTTTAATTCATGTTGAGCATAAGCATAAATTTTATCTTCATTTGATGTGAAAATGGCAACTTTATCAGATGGTAATCTCAAGAAATGCTTTTTGTCATTATAAGCCGGAATAACATTTAGTTTGAACTGAGGATTCAATAGTTGCAATTGAGCAACTGGAATATCCATCAAATCAGAAATTTGTTTAAATGATAATTGTTTTTTTATCATAATGGTATCAGTTGCAAAATGCTTTACAATTGCTCTATTAGGAACAATCCCGTGTTCTTTATGGTATTCATAAATGTACATAGTTGCAAGAAATGCAGGAACATATCCTTGTGTTTCTTGAGGCAATTTTTTTCTAATATTCCAATAATTTTGTTGACCGCCAGAACGACGAATAGCTTTAGCAACATTTCCTGGACCAGAATTATAAGATGCTAAAACCAAATCCCAATCGCCAAAAATTTTATACATATTGTACATGTAATTTGCAGCAGCTTCACTAGATTTTAAAACATCACTTCTTTCATCAACATAAGAATCAATATTCAAATTATATTGTTTCCCGGTTTGATACATAAATTGCCAAAGACCTGTTGCTCCTACTCTTGATGTTGCTTTTGGGTTTAAAGCAGATTCTACAACTGCAAGATATTTTATTTCTAACGGTATGTTTTGCTTTGCTAATGCTTCTTCAAAAAGCGGGAAATAATATTCAGATATTGCCATCAATCTTTCGAAAGATTTTTTTCTGTTTTTTAGAAATGACTTGATGATGTTTTCTAAACCTTGATTGTATTCAATATTAAAAGGAGATTTAGCATCCATTGCTATCAATCTAGATTTAAGCAATTCTGTAGGCAATTCATAATCTACTTTTTCGTCAAGATTGATATTTTTAATATCTGAATCAAGAACATTATATAAATCTAAATTTGTCAATTCTTTCATCCAAAGACTATCTACGCAAGAAGCAAGGTTGTCTTTTACGAAAGTTTTTTTAATAGAATCTAAAAATGAAATCTTATTGTTAAAGTTATAAGCAACATCTTCTTGTGCAAAAAGTGATGCTGAAAACAAAAGCGTAATAATGAGGTATTTTGTGTGTTTAATCATAGGTTAATGGTAACAAATTATAATTCAAACAATTATGTCTGAAATGCAAACTTACTATGTAATAACTATAAATTTCAATAAATATTGTTAAAAGTGTAATAATTAATCTAATATGGCTGCTATACCTGGTAAAATTTTACCTTCTAGCATTTCTAACATTGCTCCTCCGCCAGTTGAAACATAACTCATTTTTGACTCAAAACCAAATTGTTTAACTGCTGCAACAGAGTCACCGCCACCAACTAATGAAAAGGCACCTTTTTCTGTTGCTTCGGCAATAAAGTTTCCTAATTCAATAGTTCCGTTTGCAAAAGAGGGCATTTCAAAAACACCTAATGGACCATTCCAAAGTATTGTTTTTGATGCCAAAATTATTTTTTTAATTTCAGCTAATGATTTTGGACCAGCGTCTAATCCTTGCCATCCATTAGGAATTTCATTAACATCAACAATTTGAGTTTGTGCATCATTTGAAAATGCACTTGCTGCAACAACGTCTATTGGGATAAATATTTGTACATTTTTTTCTTTGGCTAATCTTAAAATCTCTAATGCTAAGTCTTGTTTATCATCTTCACAAATAGAATCTCCAATTTTTCCGCCCAATGCTTTCACGAAAGTAAATGTCATTCCGCCACCAATAATCATATAATCTACTTTGTCTAGAATGTTTTCGATTACTGTGATTTTAGAAGAAACTTTAGAACCTCCAAGAACAGCGGTTACTGGTTTTTCGCTATTTTTTAATACTTTATTTAAACTTTCAATTTCTTTGGCTAATAATAATCCGAAACATTTGCTGTTTGGAAAAAATTGAGCAATAATTGTTGTAGATGCGTGAGCTCTATGTGCCGTTCCAAAAGCATCATTAACGTATATATCACCTAAGGATGCTAGTTCTTTTGCAAAATCAACATTACCTTCTTCTTCTTCCTCGTGAAAACGAAGATTTTCAAGTAGTAGTATTTGACCATTTTGTAAATTATCAGTTGCTTTTTTGGCAGATTCACCAATACAATCAGGTGAGAAAAGAACTGGTCTTCCAAGAATTTCTGTTGTTTTTTTAACAATATGACCTAAAGAAAAATTTCTATCTACACCTTTTGGTCGTCCAAGATGTGACATAAGTATAACACTACCGCCATCGTTTAATATTTTATCTATTGTAGGCTTCGCAGCTTCGATTCTAGTTGCATCTGTTACATTAAAATTTTCATCTAATGGAACATTAAAATCAACTCTGATTATTGCTTTTTTGTCTTTGAAATTGAAGTCTTGAAGGGTTTTCATTTACTATTTTATTAGGTTACAAATCATTGCAAATATATGATTTTGTTTTTTTCTAAAAAAATGTAGGGTGAAATGAGTGTTTTATAAAAAATGTTATTGTAATTTTCTACTTAAAGTTTAATCTTATATCACTACTAAAATCTCTTGTTTTATAGGGTTGTTTATAGATAAAACCCATATAGACTCTTTATAAGTGTTGTTTATTTTAGTATTGTAAAGCCCTTCAATTTCTGCTTTGTCATTACTTTTTTCTATATATACGTAATAATATTTTTTAATCGGATTATAGAAAGAGGCAGCATTTATGCCTTTCCTTTTTAATGCATTTACAAAATTGATACTGTTGCGTTGTTTAGCAAAAACATTTGCTACAATGTAAAATCCTTTTGATAATCCGGCAAAATTATAATTTACGATTTCTTCTTTCTTAAATTTATTTGTGGCTTGATTTGTAGTATTTGAAACTACATCAATATTTTTAATTGCTTGATTGCTTGTTGTTGGAGTGTTTTGAGGCACAGTATTTATATTTTCGCCCAAAGTGGAATTGACAATTGGCTTAGTCTGCGGGACAGTTACTGAATTGCTTACAACAATTTGACTTGTCATTTCTGTTGTCTCTTTTATTGAATTAGCTGAATTTATTTCGTTTTTAATTTCTGCCGTTGTAATTTCTTTTACTAATCTATTTTCATCCTTGTTTTGAATCGCTACCGATTCAGATTTGTTTACAGATATAGTCTCAATAGGTTTGATTGCTTCAACTATTTCTGATTTTTTTTCAGTAGTTGAAACAGCTATTTCTGTTACTGGAGTAGTATTGACTGTAACATTTTCAGTAATGCTTGTTTGTAAAGAAGGTAAGGAATTTAAATCTGTTTCAACCAACGCGACTTTAGTGTTTTTATCTTCTAAATTTTTATCTGTAATGGCATCTATTCTTTCAGATGGCTTATTTACAGTGCTTTTTACAATTGCTTTTGTTAAAATCAAATCCGATTCAGGTTTTTGAATTTCTGTAGGTTTATCTGTTGTAACTATAGCAGTAATTGCTTTGGGTTCTACAGTTATACTTTCTTTAGGAATTGTAGTGTTAACAATAGTTTCTTGTTGTTTTACTACTTCTTTAGGAGTTTCTTTAATTGCAACAGCTTCGGTAGTTTTTGGCATGTTAATAGACAATACCCAAATATCATCTTTATAGGTTTTATTAATTTTAGTGTCATGTAAAGCTTGTATTTTATCTTTATCTAAACCTTTGTCAATATAAACATAATAATATTTTTTTATTGGGTTGTAAAAATAGTCTGCATTATATCCTTTACTTTTTAAGTATTTAATAAAATTACTTTTGTTTCTTTCTTTTGCAAAGACATTGGCTATAATATAATATTCTTTATTTACTCCTTCAATGTTATAATTGAATATTTCATCCTGCTTATTTTCCTTAACGTTACTTTGTGTTATTTCTGGATTAATTTGAGGATCTGTTTTTGTTGAAGTTAAAATGTTCTTTTTTGTTGAGACAAATTCATTTTTAGTTTCAATTGTATGATCTAATTTATTTTCAATAATAGTTTGAGGAATGATTTCTGATTTTGTTGTTTTGTTTTCAGAAAGAGCAATTATTTTGGTTTCTGTTTTTTCGGCTATTTTATTTTCAGAATTTACAGAAACAGCTTGTGTATTATTATATATATTTTTGTTTGCGTTTTGTTTGTCTTCTGAAACTACAGGAACAGTAATTGCTAGTAACTCTTTTTCATTTGTTTCTAAAACAATTGGTTTCTTTTTAAGATCAATTGTATTGCTGCTTTTTTCAACAGTTGAGGTGTCATTATTAATTACTATATCGTTTTTTACAAATGGTTGTTCTGGAACTTTAACAACATTTTGTTTTACTTTTTCATCAGGTGTAATTGTTTTTATTACTGTAACTTCCTGTTTTTTAACCTCTTGTGGAGCTATAATTAAACTAGAATTTAAGCTATTATCAATTGTTTTAACATCTGAATTTGTGATAACTACGGGTACATTTTTGACTTTTTTAATAGAATCAGATATTGTTGTTATCAATTCTTGTTTTGTTTCAATAGGTATAATTGGTTTTTCTTGTTCTGTAACAGCTACTTCAAATGCTGTAAAAAACAAAAAACATCTGTCTCCAGATGATTTTAGCCTAATTGTTGCTTGTTTCGAATTGTTTCCGATAACCGAATTGTTTGGATTTGGTACTGATATCAAAAAAGCATCGTATCCCAAAGTATTTTTACTATCTGGTTTTCGAGACATAAAATAATCATTCCCAATGGTTATGCTACTATTGAAGAAATTTGCCTCATTCCTTAATAAACTTGATAGAGGAATATATTTATTTTTATTATTTGTTTTAAATAAAAGTTGATCACCTTTTAAATTATAATCTCCCTCTAAGGTTGATCCTGCAATTTTTGCTTCAACAATTCCTTCGGGTAAGGTACTAAATCCAGAAAAAACTATTTCAATCAAACGATCACTAACTCCAGCAAAACCATCAAAACTAGTGATGAACTTGCCTTTCATTTGTGTATCTTCGTATATAAAAAACATAGTCCATCCAGCTGCAACACCGCCACTAATTGTTCCAGTTGTGGCTTTTATATTTGCAACTGTATAATTTCCAAATGGGTTTGTAAGTTTTAAAACCTCTTTAGTTATATCAGCATAAACAGCATATGGTGCGCTTTCTTTGAATTTCTTTATATTAAAACCGTCAAAAATTACTTCTCCTTTTATATTTAGGTAATTTTCCTGATTTGGTAATTTAAGTTTAATTTCGTTAAAAGACTCTCTTTTGGGATCATCTATTACAAATTCTGTTTCTTTGACCATATGACTACTTTTACCTAAGTAAGTTGCAGACCAATACAATCCAGCATAAATTATTTTTTTTGTTGATGAGTTTTCAAGATTTAATTCTGCACTACTTGAAGAAAAAGTATTTGGGTCATTATCAATATCAATATAGTCCATCATAAACTCATCATTGAGTTTATGCATATTTGTTCGACTTGTGTAGGGAATATTTGCGTTGTTAGAGTCAGCTCTGTTAGTAATATTGTTGGCAATAATAGTCATGTCCCCATTTACATAAGATTGATATCTTACTTTAAAAGGGACTGAAATTTGCGAGATGCAAAATGTTGTAGAAAAAATTAAAAATGTTAAAGAAATAATTTTCTTCATGTAATAATTTTAATATATCAAAATTAAAGAACGGTTTTTATTTAAAAACATTGTATTTGTTATCAAAAATAGAAATGTTTTTTAATTTATTGCAAATTTGAAAGAAAAATAACTCAAAATATAATTCGATAATTTGATTTTTTAGGAAAATACTTATGTTTTATTTATAAATATTTTTGCTTTATATTTGCTTTATGCAGTTTTCAGAAATTTTAGGACAGGATTATATAAAAAGTCATTTGACTAAAAGCGCCGATTTAGGTAGAATTCCTCATGCTCAATTGTTTGTTGGTCCTGAGGGAAGCGGAACATTATCGATGGCAATTGCTTATGCTCAATATATTTTATGTTCTAATAATAATTTAGAGAATCAAGGCGGAAATGATTCTTGTAATCTTAAATTTAATTCTCATTCTCATCCTGATTTATATTTTATATATCCGACAGTCACTACTGAAGATGTAAAAACTAAACCCAAAAGTATCGATTTTATAACAGAGTGGAGACAGTTTCTTAAAGAAAAACCTTATGGAAGTTTGTTTGATTGGTATCAAATTTTAGGCGTTAAAAACAAACAAGGAGAAATTAGAGTAGAGGATGCTCAAGATATTTTGAAATCTTTGTCTTTAAAATCTTACGAAGGTGGTTTTAAAATTATGATTGTTTGGATGGCAGATAAATTGAATATTTCTGCTTCAAATAAATTATTAAAATTGCTAGAAGAACCTTCAGAAAAGACTTTGTTTATTTTGATTTCTGAAAATGAAGAAGATATTATTCAAACCATTCGTTCTCGATGTCAAGTGTTGCATTTTAATGCATTGCCTGAAAAAATTATTTCAGAATCCTTAATTTCTAATGAGAATATCGATCCACGAACTGCAACAAAATTAGCGCATCAAGCTCAAGGAAATTATAACAAAGCCTTGCAAATGCTTCAAGAAAATGGAGAAGATGTTTATTTTGAAAAATGGTTTGTTGATTGGGTTCGTGCTGCTTTTAGAGCAAAAGGAAATGCTTCAGCAATACAAGATCTAATAATTTGGAGTGAACAAATTGCGGGACTTGGGAGAGAAACACAAAAGAAATTTTTGCATTTTTGTATCGAAATGTTTCGCCAAGCTTTGTTATTGAATTATCAAACTACAAGTTTGGTATATATAGAGCCAAAAATAGAGAAGTTCAAACTCGAAAATTTTGCGCCTTTTGTTAATGGTAATAATATAAATGATATATTTCGAGAACTTTCTGATGCGATGTATCACATTGAGCGTAACGGAAATGCAAAGATTATCTTAACTGATTTGTCAATAAAATTAACTCGTTTAATTCATAAAAAATAAGAGTATGTTTAATATCGCTTCTATTCTAATTTTGCTTTTGCTTGCTGTAACTTTTATACAATCTGGTTATGAAAAAGCAATTTATTGGAAAGAAAATGTGGCTTTTATGAAAAGTCATTTCGAAAAAACTAAATTAAAAAACCACATTCCAATTGCACTTTTTCATGTTTTGGTTTTAGAATTAATTTCTGGGATTTTATGCATTGTTGGATGTATACAATTATTCATCAATAACGGAAGAACTTTTGGTCTATATGGTGGGATTTTTTCCTGTATTACCCTGATTATGTTATTGTTTGGACAACGTTTGGCCAAAGATTATGATGGTGCAAGAACTATTGTGATTTATTTTATCCCTGCAGTAATTGTTGTATATTGGTTAAGTTAGTGTAAAATAATACATAATATTAATTATTTATACTAGCTTTAAACATCTTTAATTCATCCCAAGTAAAAGCATCTCCATATTTTTCTTTCAAAGCATTTAAAGAATCATCCGTATACCCTTCAAATGCTTTTTTCAAATCAATTATTTTATCCTCTGTAAGTATTTCAGAAATAGATATCGTTTGAGATGCTATCAATTTAGCTAAATGTGTGCAAATAGTTTGTTTTGTAAGCACTCTAATATCTGCAATTTCTTTAATGGATAGTTTTTGAAGCCATAATTCATATGTTTCTTGAACAGTTGATTTTTTAGGCTCTTTTGTTTTTGTTTTATTTGTAGTTATATAACGATCTACATCAATATTATCTTCAATAAGTGAGATGTTAACTGTTTTAAATTGAGCTTGAATGCTTTCTAATTTATGGGTTTTATAATTCTTGATTTCATTAGATGTTAGTTTATCTTTGGATATAGATTCTCCTGCAGCAATTGTTTGAATTAATTTTTGAGATTTCATCAATTTCAAAACTGCTTTAGTTTGAAACTCTTCTAAAACAACCAATTCTTCATAAAAAGCTTTTACTTTCTTTATTCGTTTTACTTCTTCGATTTTCCATAAAATTTCTTTCACCAAATTGTCCATTGGAAGGAAAAAATAATCAAAAGCTGCTTGTATTCTTTCTAAAATGTAGGTTAAATTTATATTTTCTTCTGCAAAAAGTTTATTTAACTGCAATATAAATTTTCTTGAAGGTTCGATTAATTCAGTTACTAATTCCGTGTTTTTTTTTGCCCAAATGCTATGCTTTGATTTTTCTGAATTTTCAGATTTATCGGTATAACTATATTGATGATTGCGCCATTCTTGGGCCAGATCTGACCAGTCAAAAGCATTTAGCAAATAGGATTGTATAAATTTTAAGGTTTCTTGTTGCAAAACAACTTCTAATACTTTTTCTGTTGCTTTGTTTAAGGAATAATCCATTACTTCTTGATCATTCATTATACCGTTCATTCTCAATGGAGTTAAAAGTATTAATCCGTTTAATGAGCGAAGTCTGGATAATGCAACATAGGCTTGTCCAGGAAGAAAAACTTGTGAAACATCTAATGCTGCTTTATCAAATGTTAAGCCTTGACTTTTATGAACGGTTATTGCCCAAGCTAATTTTATTGGATAATGCACAAAAGTTCCTAGGACTTCTTCCTCGATTTCTTTTGTGTAATCATCTACTTTATAGCGAATATTTTGCCATTCGTACTTTTCTACTTCAATCGTTTTGTTCTCCTCAGGAAAATGTACCAAAATTTCTTCTGAAGAAAGCGATTTTATAATTCCCATTTTTCCGTTGAAATATTTTTTATCAAAAGAAAGGTCATTTTTCACAAACATAATTTGTGCACCTATTTTTAATTCTAATTTTTGATCAACTGGATATATTTTTTCTGGAAAATCACCAACAATTTCAGGTTTATAAGTCAATAATTTACCCTCTAAATCCTTCAAAGCTTGAGTGTTCATCATATCTGCTTTTGCATTATGAGTGGTCAAAGTAATATAGCCTTTGTTTGCTTTTAAATCAAAATTGGGCTGAACATATTGATTTAGATTTTGAATATCAGTTTCTGAGATTTGATTGTTTCTAAGGTTGTTTAAAATTGAAATAAAAACATCGTCAGTCTGTCTAAAAATTTTAGAAAGCTCGATATATAACGGTGGGTTTTGTTGAATTACGTGAGAATGAAAAAAGAATTTTCCGTTATAATATTTCCTAAGCGTTTTCCATTCTTCATCACGAATCACCGGTGGTAATTGCAATAAATCTCCTATAAATAATACTTGAACACCACCAAAAGGTATTTTCTTTTTTCGCACGGTTTGCATCATAAAATCCATGGCATCAAGCAAATCGGCACGAAGCATACTTACTTCATCTATAATCAGCAACTCCATATTACGGATAACTGCTTTTTTTAATCCACTCATTTTGAAGTGTCTAGCCAATGTGTTTTTACTTTCAAATTTTACAGCATCAGAAAAATGTGGTGCAGCATTATCTGGAATAAAACCTCCAAAAGGCAATTGAAACATAGAATGTATGGTAACTCCAGAAGCGTTTAAAGCAGCAATTCCTGTTGGTGCAACTACAACAGTGTTTTTGTGTGTGGTTTTTATTATTTCGTGAAGAAGTGTTGTTTTACCTGTTCCTGCTTTTCCGGTTAGAAAAATAGATCGATTGGTTTGGTTTATAAATTGGAGCGTATATTTTGCTTCTTCAGAGATTATTTGCATTGGATTTTAAATTAAAAATAGAAATAGAAATGAAAATATCATTTGCATATTCTAAAGTAGATACAAACTTAAAAAACATATTATTAAGTTCTACCATTAAATAAAAAAACCTTCAATCTGATAAAAGATGAAGGCTTTTTATATATTAAAATTGGAAATTATTTCTTTTTTTCTAAAGCTTCAATTTCTTTTTTTGCGTCTGCTTTTACATCTGTTTTGTCTTCTTTTTTTCCATCAGAATTATATTTATCATTCAAAAGTTTTACAATTTCTTTTGTGATGTCATATTTATCTTGAGCGTATAAAATAGAAACTGCTTCGCCAGTACCGTAGATGTAAGCATATCCTTTTTCTTTTCCATAATCTTTAATAAATTTTTTAACACTTTTAACTAAAGTATCCATTTCTACTCCGCTTTCTTGTTGCAATTGTTGCACCATTGCTTGTTGAGCATACGTTAATTCTTGTTCTCTTTTCTGTAATCTTGCACCATTTTCTTGTGCCCAAGCTTGACCATTTGCTTGTGCGTTTTTTTGAAAATTTGTAGCATCAGATTTGAATCTTGCAACTTCTGCTTCTAATTCTTTACCCATTTCATCAGATTTGGCTTTATACTTTGCTTCAATATCTTTTGCTCCTGTATATTCTTCCAATAATTTTGAAGTGTCTACATAAGCCGTTTTGATTTCTTTTACTTCACTTGTTTGTTTATTGCACGAAATGATAGAAAGTGCTAAAGCGATAATTACAATTGTTTTTTTCATTATTTTATTTTCGGTTATTTTTTTATTTGTCTTCAAAAGTATTAATTTATAATTAATAAAAAGGCTATTATTTTCCAGGTGTTTATCTTCTAAAAAGACAATATAAGAATTTTCTTCTTTTTTTAAGATTCTTATTTCTAAACTAATAGAGTCCTAACTTATATAAACGCTTTTAAAAGCAGATTATAAAAATTCTATACAGTAATATTCTTAAGCCTGAATGCTTGTGTTTTGGGTGTTTATTTGTCTTTTTAATGCTTTTTTATAACGTAAATGTGTGATGAAAACTCTTTGGTTTGTCTCCCTTTCCAATTAGATTGTGAACCTATGAAAAAAGCTTTTATATAATTCATTTTTCCTGTTTGATACTTTTCTGATAATAATGAAACATAGAAGGCATCAAATTTCATTGGGAGAATATCAACTAATTTCATATCTTCTTTTTCAAAGAGTTTTTGAATGGCCGTTTTTGAAAAATGCCATAAATGTCTTGGTACATCATAAGCTGCCCAATGATGGCCATAATGTTGGGCGTCAAAAGAATTAAAATTTGGTACAGCTATTAAAATTGTACCGTTAGGTTTTAATAATCGTTTTAATTCTTTTATTTGATTTTCTATATTTGGAACATGTTCTAGAACGTGCCACATTGTGATGACATCAATAGAATTTGTTTCTACTGTTGATGAATCTTCTACAAAATAAATCCCTTTTTTTATTGCAATTTCTTTTGCTTTTGAACTTGGTTCTATACCTGTAATTTGCCAACCATTTTCTTTTGCAACTACGAGAAAATCTCCTGTTCCTGCACCAATATCAAGTAAATTTCCTTTAGATTTTTGTAAAGAGTTGATTAAGTTTAATTTGTTTTTTAGTGCGATATTTTTTACAAATTGATACGCTTTTTCAAATAATGATCTTTTACCGTCTGTATGAGAAATATAATCATCACTATCATAATACTTAGGCAGATTGGCTTCGTTTGGTTGTGGATGAGTATATACCAAATCGAGTATTTCATCTCTATATAAGCCAAAAGTTTCTTTTGAAACTGAATGGTCTTTTACGGTAAGGAATCGTTTGTCTTTTGAAATCTCCATTATTGATTATTGTATTCGTCCTTTATTTTTTTTAAGTAATTGATTGCAATGTTTTGATAAAGCGATCCTGTTGCCAAACAATCTTCATTGAATGCATTTATCATAGATATTGCAATAAATTTTCGTTGATCTCCTTTTTTAGCATTTTCTGGCAATTGATTTATCATTGCATAATTGGCGCTATTGAAATATTTTTCAAATTCAGCCGAATCATAAATGAAGATTTTATATTTGTCTTTATCTATGGTTATCCAAAATTCATTTTGAAATATATTATCTGTGTTGTATTTAATAGACAGGAAATTTTCTAAAGGCAGGTTTTTCTGATTGTTCTCAAATATAAATGCGGACAAGCTCTTCTTCCCTATTATTTCTTTACCGTTTGGTTCGATAATATAATCTGGAATTTGGATAGATTGTCTTGATGTACTACAACTTATTAAAAGAAAAAAACTCAAAAACAATACAGTTTTCAATGAATTACAACTCTTATTTTTGATACGTTCCACGTGAAACATTTTTAATTTTTTGATTATCTTCCCATATAAATAAGCAATACCGAAATATCGCTTGGAGAAACTCCGCTTATACGAGATGCTTGAGAAATGGTTATAGGTCTAATTTTGCTTAATTTTTGTTTGGCTTCTATTGACATTGATTTGATTTTATTATAATCAAAAAACTCGGGGATTTTTACATCTTCTAAACGAGTCAACTTATCTGCGTTGTTTCTTTCTTTATCAATATAACCAGAATATTTGACTTGTATTTCTGCTTGTTCAAGTATTTCTTGATCTACATTATTTGTTTCTATATAAGCTTTCACCTTTTCAAATTTCATCATATCTTCTAAATCTATTTGTGGTCTAGAAAATATTTTAAACATTTTATCGGTTTGATTCACCAAAGCTGTTTCTTTTGATTCTAATATGGGATTTGCTTCTGCCTGTGTAACGCTAGTTTCTTTATAAAAAGTTACCATTTTTTCAGATTCGTTAAGCTTATGCTCCATTCTTTTTAAACGTTTTTCTGATGCCAATCCTATATTATAAGACATTGGCGTCAATCTAAAATCAGCATTGTCTTGTCTTAGCAACGTTCTGTATTCTGCTCTTGATGTAAACATACGATAAGGTTCTTCTGTACCTTTTGTAATTAAATCATCTATTAGAACTCCAATATATGCTTCATCACGCTTCAAAATCATTGGTTCTTTTTCTTGAACTTTTAATGCGGCATTTATTCCTGCCATTAATCCTTGTGAAGCTGCTTCCTCATAACCTGTAGTTCCGTTTATTTGTCCTGCAAAATACAAACCTTCGACAAGTTTAGTTTCTAGTGTGTGTTTTAGTTGTGTTGGCGGAAAATAATCATATTCAATGGCATAACCAGGTCTAAAAAACTTAACTTTTTCGAAACCTACAACAGAACGCAATGCTTTAAACTGTATATCTTCTGGTAAAGATGTTGAAAATCCGTTGACATAAACCTCTACTGTGTTCCAGCCTTCTGGTTCTACAAACAATTGGTGTCTTTCTTTGTCTGCAAAACGATTTATTTTATCTTCAATAGATGGGCAATAACGTGGTCCAAGAGATTGTATTCTACCATTGAACATTGGTGATCTATCAAAGCCTTCTCTTAGAATATTGTGAACTTCTAGAGAAGTATAAGTCATATGACACGATTTTTGAATCATTAATGGTTTTGTAACGTCTGAATAAGAAAATTTATCTGGTTTCGTATCACCCTTTTCTTCATTCATTTTTGAATAATCTAAAGAACGTCCATCTACTCTTGGTGGCGTTCCTGTTTTCATTCGTCCTGATTCAAAACCAACTTTAACCAAATCTTCTGTAATACCATATGCAGCACTTTCTCCTGCTCTACCACCACCGAATTGTTTTTCTCCTATATGAATTAATCCGTTTAGGAAAGTTCCATTTGTGAGCACTACAGAATTAGCTTTTATTTGAATTCCTAATGAAGTTTTTATTCCTTTGATTTTTCCATCTTCGATAATAAGTCCACTTACCATTTCTTGATAAAAATCGAGGTTGTGTGTTTGCTCTAACATTAATCGCCATTCTTCAGCAAAACGCATTCGGTCGCTTTGTACTCTTGGAGACCACATCGCTGGACCTTTTGACTTGTTGAGCATTTTGAATTGTATAGCAGTATTATCAGAAACAATTCCAGAATATCCTCCAAGTGCATCAATTTCTCGAACGATTTGTCCTTTGGCAATTCCTCCCATTGCAGGATTACATGACATTTGAGCAATGTTCTGTAAACTCATTGTTACCAATAATGTTTTTGCACCAAGATTTGCTGCAGCTGCTGCTGCTTCAGAACCTGCGTGACCTGCGCCAACTACTATTACATCGTATGTGTCTTGAAACATTTTGTTTTTATTATTTAATAATGTTTCACGTGAAACATTGTAAAGTTGTTTGATGAAATTTTGAAATTAAACTTTCCAAAAAGTTTATTATTAGCCCTGATGGTAGTAGAAATCCTTTTTTTAAATCTTTTTTGATTTAAAAAAAGATTGGAACGAACAGCAGGAATATGATTTATAAGTAAGCCTGAATATTTTACTTCAAAAAAATAAATTTCTAGTGTTCCACGTGAAACATTTGAATCTTTTCGTTTTCTTTTTTGCGCATTATTTCTTTATCTTGATCTGTTTTGTCTTTATAACCACAATAATGTAATACTCCATGAACAAGCACTCGTTTTAATTCTTCATCGAAAGTAACGTTGTAATCTATTGCATTATCAGCCACTCTTTCAACCGAGATGAAAATGTCTCCGTGTAATTCGTTTCCTACAGAGTAGTCAAAACTAATGATGTCAGTTAAGGTGTCGTGATCAAGGTATTGCTCATTGATTTGTACTAAATAATCATCGTCACAAAAGATATAATTGATATCGCCTTCCTTCTTATTTTCTGAAAGAATAACTTGTGTTAGCCAATTCGAAATTTCTGTTTCGTTGGACAATTCAAATTCGGTTTCGTAATTAAAACTAATCATGTTGTTTAAAATATTCTTGAACCTTTTGGTTAAAATTGGAGCGCAAAGGTAAACTTTGTCTGTTTAATATTTCGATGCTATTTAAATATTCTTGCAAATTGGTTGGTAATGGTTTGCTTTGATTGTTGAATTCTTTCTTGTTGGTTTCTGATTGACGCTTTTTTTCTTCGCCTTGTTGTTGAACTGCTTTTTCTAATTTAAGCAATTCGTATTTTAGATTCAAAGCTTTTTGCAACGTTTCGTTATTGAACCCTTTGTTGAGTAATTGCTTTTCGATTTGCTTCATTTGGTCTAATGCGTTTTGACCATTTCCGCCTAGTCCTTTTTTGTTTAATTCTTTTTGGAGTGCATCACGAAGTTGTTTTTGTTCTTTGTAAATTTCCATGATGGCTTTTGCATCGCCTTCACCATCTTGTCCGTTTTCTCCGTTTTCGCCTTTAGAATCTCCAGAACCAGACTTACCATCTTTACCTGATTTACCTTTGTCTCCTTGTCCAGGTTTTTCACCTTCACCAGGTTTTTTGCCTTCTCCTGGCTTTTTTGGTTTCATTCCTTCTTTCATTTTCTCACCTATTCCTTCTTGTTTTTTTATAATATCTGGCAATTGCATTCCCGATCCTTCACCTGGTTTTGGTTTGCCTTTTCCTTTACCCATACCTGACATTTGCATTTGCATATTGTTGAGAATATCACTCAAGAAATCGGCAAGTTTGTTTGCGGCAGAAATAGTATATTGTTGATGTGATAATCCTTTTGGTAATTGTGCTTCTACCAAACTCTCGATTGCTTTGTCAATGTTGTAATGTACGTTGCCTATTTCTTTGGTAACATCTTCGGCGATTTTAGGATTTCGTAATGACAAAGCAAACAAACTATCATCAACATGATTAAATTGTTGTTTTAAGTCCTGTTGGATTTTTAGGTTTTTATTAAAAGATGGTGAACCTCTTTTTAATCCTTTGAATTCTCCCATCACGTTTTCTTCAGAAAAAGAGAAAGCTAGAAGATTGTCTAATATTTGTCTAAGCATAGCAACATCTTCTTCCAATTGTTCCATTTCTCCGCCCTCCATACTTTCTCCCATTTTTTGGGACATCTCTTTCATTTTCTTTGCTGCACTTTTTTGTTTGGGTTTGGCGCTTTCTTTCTTATCTTTTTGCAATTCTTCTGAAGCCTTTTTTAAATCTTCATCTATACTTTTTTCTTTTTCTGCATCTTTAGGAATATCTAAAGGCGATTTTAATTCTTTATTTTCTTTATCTAAATCTTTTAGGTCTTCTTGAATTTTATCGAATTCTTTATTAATTTCTTCTTGTTTTTTGGTTTTGTTTTCTTTATCGTTATCAGCAAGTTTTTCTTGTTTTTCAGAAAGCTTATCTAATTTATCGGCAAGTTGTTCTGCTTTCTTTTCTACATAATATTTCTTAGTAAGTTCTACCAATTGTTCTAAATTCTTGATTTGGTTTTTACTGTTCTGTTTGAAATTCTCTATTTTTTCTTGAAGCTCTTCTTTCTTGATTTTATCATTTAATTCTTTTAGCTCATCCAGCAGTTTTTGATTTTTCTCTAAATCTTTTTCTGCTTTTTCTAAACGTTTTTGCAACTCTTCTTTGAACTCGTCTTTTATATCTGTTTTAAATTTATCCAGATTGTCTTCCATTTTTTTAGAAAACTCTTTCATCAATTCGTCCTGTTGTTTTTGGCGTTGAATAAAATCATTAATTTTCTGTTGGTCTTTATACTCTAAACTTTCTTTCTCTTTTCCAGATTTTTGAATCTTCTCTATTTCGGAGATTTGCTTGTCTTGATTTTTTAATGATTTTTCAAGACTATTGATATTATCGTTTTGTTGTTGTAATACTTGATCTTCTTTTTCTGAATCAGTTTCAATTCTATTTGAAAAAACCGATGATTTGGTGCTTTTGTAATTATGAATCGCATCATTGTCAAAAACTTCAAAATAATATTCATACGAAACTCCTTGTTCTACAGGAAGTGTACTTGGGAAAGAAAATACAAATTGATCAAAAATATCAGTTTTTACTTTTATTGTTCCACGTTTGGCAGTTTGTGGCTTGTCTTTTTCATAATAAACAACTTGTAGCGTAGACAAGCCATAATCGTCTCCTATTTGGCCTAAAACATAGTTTTTATCGACTTTTAAACTATCCGGAGCATTATTTACGTTTATTGTTGGAAACTGGTCTTTAATGACCGAAATTTGATAATTGAGTTTTTCGTAATTTTTAATTTTGTCGTTTGATGTACGAATTTGATATTCAGTATTTTGTGAAATAATCTTAGCTAATGTAAATGCATTTTCACTTTTTGTAAATGAAAAAGTATTAACGGTATTGGTCCAATCTACATTTTGTGTGGCTTGCGTATTCATTTTCCAAGTGACACGTGTACCTTCTGGAATAACTGCATTTCCTGTTCCTTTGATGATTTCAGGTTTCTTATTAAGATACGATGGAAAATTCAACTGCATTTCAAAAATGGCTATTGAAGGAACGGTTATCACTTTCAGCTCCATATCAGACGATGAAACTTCATTGGCTTCCACGTGAAACTCGACATTGCTAATTGGTTTTTCTATCTTGAACTGAAATTCTCCTGGCTTTGTACTTTCCATAAAATAACTTTCGTTATTAATAAAAATCATAGCGTTTTCTGGAATTATTTTTCCTTCGGTTTTTACTTTTAGGATAAAATCTTTGTTTTGTTCTGTTTGTAATTCTTTATTTAAAATCACAAATTGAAATGGTGCTGGAGGTAAAAACTGTTCTTTGAAGTGCACTACTCTATTCAAACTTTGCGATATCACATTGCTGTTTCCGGTCAAATAAAAGAAAGCAAAAAACAAAATAGGTAACAAAGCCAATGGTAAATATTTCTTATTAGCATTAAAGTTTATGGCATTGCTAAAAGGAATCGGTTGCAACGAATTTGCTTTTTGTTCAATAGACGCAACCAATAATTCTGATTTGTTTTGATGAGAATCGACATCAGACAGTTGTAGAAAGTTGATTAACTTATCGCTTACTTCAGTAAAATGATTCCCGATAATGGTAGAAGCTTCTTGATAATTAATCCCTTTTTGGAGTTTGAATAATTTAAAAACAGGAAACAAAATAAATCGAAACAACAAAAATCCTTCAACAAGAATAAAAATCCAGAACAAAAAAGTTCGTCCAAATGGTTTGAGCCAAAGAAAATATTCTACAAAAAGCGTAAACAAGAAATAAAGCAAACCTAAACCAACAAAGAAAATAATTCCTCGTAGCAATTCGTTGGTGTAATATTTCTTAATAAAAGCTTCTAGCTTTTGATAAATTAATGCTGAGTTATCCAATTTTATAGGTATTCATTTTATAACCGATAAAAGTAGTAATTTTTAAATTCTTATAACGTTAAAAATTCCTAAAGAGAAAATGTAGATTTTTGTATATTTACTTTACAAAAAATCATTCTCTTTTTTGAAACTCCATTTGAAAAAATGAATATTGACATTTTAGCTTTTTCAAAAACTAATAACGTTTTTAAAGTATTTCGGATGATGTTGTAATAAAAAGCGTTTATCATTTCTCCATTTTCAAAACAACAATTCCCGCATTTACATTTAACAAATCATTAATAAAATCTTGTTTTTCTTTTGGCGAAACCAATACTTCGTCATACTTATTGTACTTAATAGACAATCTGTCTAAAGATGAAGCTGGCGAGTTCAATGGATTATTAGATTTTTCGATGCTTTTTATTTCATTAATATTGATTTTTGAGTGAGTATAAAATCCAAATTTTATGATTAGAAAATCACCTTCAATACAATATCTTAAAGTTGAAAACATATAAATTATCAGTAATACAATGGGTAAAAAAATCAGTAATAAAGCCCAAATCTGATTATATATTGCATTTAGAATTGGTATTCCGAAAACTATAGTAAGTAAAACAATCAACCAAGTGTCAATTTTAGAACGATAGGATTTCATAAATGTATAATTTATCCAAATCTATAAAATTATATTGAAATATCTCATTATCAAATTATCAAAATTCACTAATTGAAAATTGTATCTTTGCCGAAAATTTTATAGAAATGTCTAGACCTGTTAGAGTTCGTTTTGCACCAAGTCCTACTGGACCATTGCATATTGGTGGTGTTCGTACTGCCTTATTCAATTATTTATTTGCTAAAAAAAACAATGGTGTTTTCTATCTTCGAATTGAAGATACCGATCAAAACCGTTTTGTTCCTGGAGCTGAACAATATATAATGGAAGCACTAGATTGGTTGGGAATTGCGCCAAGCGAAACCGTAGGTAAAAATGAAAAATTTGGTCCTTACCGTCAATCGGAAAGAAAAAGTTTATACCAGCAATATGCAGACCAACTCATCAATTCTGGAAATGCTTATTATGCATTTGACACCAATGAAGCTTTAGATTTTCATAGAAAACAACACGAGGAACAAGGCAAAACATTTATTTACAATTGGCACAATCGTGAGAAACTAGATACTTCATTAGTACTTTCAAAGGAAGAAACTGATAGAAGAATTGCCGATGGAGAAATTTATGTCATTCGTTTTAAAACTCCTGTTGATGAAACCTTGCACCTGCACGATAGTATTCGTGGTGATATAAAATTTGAAACTAATTTACTAGACGATAAGGTTTTGTTTAAATCTGACGGAATGCCAACCTATCATTTGGCGAATATTGTTGATGATCATTTAATGGAAACATCGCACGTAATTCGTGGTGAAGAATGGTTGCCATCTATGCCATTGCACGTTTTATTATACCGATCTTTTGGTTGGGAAGCTCCAGAATTTGCGCATTTGCCTTTGATTTTAAAACCTATTGGAAACGGTAAATTATCAAAACGTGATGGTGATAAAATGGGTTTTCCTGTTTTTCCGTTAGAATGGAAAACTGAAGAAGTTATTTCGTCTGGTTATAGAGAAAAAGGGTATTTTCCAGAAGCTGTAATTAACTTTTTGGCATTATTGGGTTGGAATGACGGAACCGATCAAGAGATTTTTTCGTTAGAAGAATTAGCTGAAAAATTCGATTTGAATCGTGTGCACAAAGCTGGTGCAAAATTTGATCCAGAAAAAAACAAATGGTTCAATCATCAGTATTTGCAAAAACAAAGTGATGCAAGTTTAGCGGAAAGTTTTCAAAAAATAATTGACGAAAAATTATCGGATTCCTCCTTTGTCGGAATGACAAATAACGTTGGAATGACAAAACTAGAAAAAATTGTTTCTTTAATAAAAGAACGAGCAAATTTTGTATCAGAGTTTTGGGATCTATCAGATTATTTCTTTGTTGCGCCAACATCTTATGATGAAAAAGCAGCTAAAAATTGGAATTCAGCAACGCCAGAATTAATGCAACAATTGATTGCTGTATTGTCAACAATTGATGATTTTACCTCAGTAAATATTGAAACTATTGTTAAAGATTGGATGACAACAAACGAAATTGGTATGGGAAAAGTAATGCAGCCTCTCCGTTTGAGTTTGGTTGGCGCTTTAAAAGGTCCACATCTTTTTGATATTTTAGAATTAATTGGAAAAGATGAAACCATCAAGCGTTTGGAAAAAGCAATAGCTACTTTATAAAAAAAAAGCCTCGAATATAGACTGCCCCCAAAAAGTTAGACACTATTTGGGGGTATTTTTATGGAAAGAAAAGTAAAGTATGATTATGCATTTAAACTTGAATGCGTAAAACT
>JAYTIV010000120.1:0-25882 GCA_043731625.1 Flavobacterium sp.
AAAGTAATTAAAGCTGGACTTTCGTGTAAATGATGTTTCTGCTCTTCTGTACCTCTAAATTCTTTAAAGAATGTAAGATATAATAATCTAAACATATAAAAAGCAGTCATAATTGATGCTAATGAAGCAATAACCCATAAAACTATATTATGATGAAAAGCTACCATCAAAATTTCGTCTTTTGAGAAAAATCCAGAAAATGGTGGAATACCAGAAATTGCTAATGAAGAAATTAAAAATGTGATGAAGGTTATGGTCATAACTTTTTTCAATCCACCCATTTTTCTCATATCTTGTTCGCCATGCAAAGCGTGAATGACAGATCCAGAACCTAAGAATAAACATGCTTTGAAGAAAGCGTGTGTTATAACGTGAAAAACAGCAACTTCATAAGCGCCCAATCCTAATGCCAAAAACATTAAACCTAATTGAGAAACGGTAGAGTAGGCCAATACTTTTTTGATATCGTTTTGAACCAAACCAATAGTTGCAGCCACCAAAGCTGTAACTGCTCCAACAATGGCAATTATATTTTGAATTTGAGGCGCTAAATCAAATAAGAAATTCAATCGAGTAATCATAAAAATTCCAGCAGTAACCATTGTTGCAGCGTGTATCAAAGCAGAAACTGGAGTTGGACCAGCCATTGCGTCTGGCAACCAAGTATATAAAGGTATTTGTGCAGATTTTCCACAAGCACCAATAAATAAAGCTAATGCTGCTGTTGCTATCCAATATGAATTTGCATTATTTGTACCGCCTAGAATTGTTTCTTTTAAATTAACAAAATCTAAAGTTGAAAAAAGAGAACCAAGAATAAAAATTCCAATTAGTAATCCTAAATCACCAATTCTGTTCATAATAAATGCTTTTTTTGCAGCATCATTATAATCTTGGTTTTTATACCAAAACCCAATTAGTAAATAAGAACAAAGACCAACACCTTCCCAGCCAATAAACATTACTAATAAATTACTACCTACAACTAGAGTAATCATAAAGAAAATAAACAAGTTGAGGTAAGCAAAAAAGGTATGCATTTTCTCATCATCGTGCATATAGCTTATAGAATACAGATGAATTAGTGATCCGATTCCAGTTACAAACAATAACCATAAAAGAGATAATTGGTCTAAAAGAAATCCAAAATCTATTTTGAAATTTTGAATCTGAATCCAATCAAATAAAGAAATAGCTATGGGTTGTTTGGTTGTATTTATTTGTAAAAAGAAATAAATAGAAATTACAAACGAAACGGCAACTGATAATGTACCAATTGTTCCAGAAAGAGATTTTCCTATACTTTTTCCGAAGAAAACATTGATTAAAAATCCTAAAAAAGGAGCTAATACTAATACTAATGCTAAAGTGGTATCCATTAATTATCCTTTTAATTTTTTTAAATTAGCTACATCAATCGAACCTAGATTTCTAAATATAGAAACTAAAATTGCCAATCCTACTGCAACTTCAGCAGCCGCAACTGCCATCGAGAAAAACACAAAAACTTGCCCTTGAGCATCTTGATGATAAGTAGAGAAAGCTACAAACAATAAGTTTACAGCATTTAGCATAATCTCAATTGACATAAATACAATAATTGCATTTCGTCTATATAAAACTCCAAAAACCCCTATTGAAAAAAGGATTACTGAGAGAAAAATATAATTTTCTATACCGACTTGATTTAAAATATTATTCATATTATTTCTCTAATTTTTCTTTTTTAGACAATAAAACGGTTCCAATCATTGCAACTAATAACAATATAGAAGCATACTCAAACGGAACCATATATTCATTCAATAAAACTTTACCTAATGTTTTTATAGATTGAAAATCTTCGCCAGTAACAAAATAATCTCCAACAATTGGTTTAGAATTTACAAATATGGCTAACAATACCAAACAAATCAAACAAAAAGAAACCACCGCACCCAAACGTGTAATCCTTGGTTTGTGTACTTCGTCTTCTTTATTCAAATTCATTAACATAATGGTAAACAAAAACAAAATCATAATAGCTCCAGAATAAACAATGATGTGAACAATTGCTAGAAACTGTGCATTCAATAACAAATAATGACCAGCAATCGAAAAGAAACAAATCACCAAATAAATAGCACTATGAATAGGGTTTTTACTAAAAATAGTCAAAAAAGCAGTCGATAAAGTAATCGCTGCCAAAACACAAAATATAATAAGGACTATAGACATTAATTAGCGTTTTTAAGTTGAGCGTTTTTCATTGCCATATCCAAAGGCATCACAAGTTTATCTTTTCCAAAAATAAAATCTTCTCTTTCATAACTAGAAGGAACCAAAACTTTTGAAGTTGTAAGATATATTGCGTCTTTCGGACAAGCTTCTTCACACAATCCACAGAAAATACAACGCAACATATTTATTTCATAAATAGAAGCATATTTTTCTTCACGATACAAATGTTTCTCGTCAGCTTTACGTTCAGAAGCAACCATTGTTATCGCTTCAGCAGGGCAAGACAAAGCACAAAGTCCGCAAGCAGTACAATTTTCACGACCTTGCTCGTCACGTTTCAACATATGTTGACCACGATAAACAGGACTCATTCTACGTACTTGTTCTGGATATTGAATCGTAACTTTGCGAGTAAACAAGTGTTTAATAGTAATAAACAACCCTTTTACAATTGCCACAAGATACAATCGTTCCCAAAAAGTCATCTCTTTATTAGAGACCATCTTTTTTCTACCCGATAAGGATATAGTTTCTATTGACATTTTCTTATTTCTAGTTTCAGATTTCAAATTCAGGATTATCCCAAAAAATCATCTATTTTTTAATTTCTTTTTTTTGAAGCTATTCCTGCTATTCGTTACAATCTTTTTTATTTTTTTACAAAAAACAAAAAAGGATTTCCACTGCTATCAGGGCTAAACTTCCATTTATGTTTCGGCTTTTACTAAGGATTTTACAACCCTAAAAAGGCAAAAATCTCACTTCTCAAAATAACAATTCCAGTAATAATAATATTTATAATCGATAACGGAATCAAAATTTTCCAACCCAAATGCATCAATTGATCATATCTAAATCTCGGAATCGTCCATCTTACCCACATGTAGAAAAAGATAAATCCGCAAATTTTTGCAAATAGAACAAAAATTCCTAAAACATTGGCAATATTCACACCCCAATTTTCAACAGCCCAACTCATTCCTGGATAATTATAACCACCAAAAAACAAAACCGCCAAAATAGTAGAAGATATAAACATATTTGCATATTCAGCAAATAGATAAAATCCCATTTTCATGGATGAATATTCAGTATGGTAACCACCAATTAATTCACTTTCGCATTCTGCTAAGTCAAAAGGAGTTCTGTTAGTTTCAGCAAAAGCACAAATCAAAAAGATTAAAAACGATAACGGTTGGTAAAAAACATTCCAACTCATTCCAGATTGTTGTGCCGAAATTTCTCTCAAACTCAAAGTTCCAGTCATCATCAATAAAGCAATAACCGATAATCCCATTGCAACTTCATAAGAAACCATTTGCGATGCTGCACGAACAGCACCCATCAACGAAAACTTATTGTTAGATGCCCAACCTCCAATCATAATTCCATAAACACCAACAGAGATAACACCAAAAACATATAATAATGCCACATCAATATCAGTAGCTTGCAGCATAATATCTCTACCAAAAAGGTGTAGTTTATCACCCCAAGGGATTACAGCACTTGTCATCAAAGCAGTACTCATTGCAATTGCTGGACCTATAGTAAATAAAAATTTATTTGGAGTATTTGGAAAAAATTCTTCTTTAGAAAACAATTTTAAACCATCAGCAAGTGGTTGAAGAATACCACCTTTTCCTGCTCTATTTGGTCCAATTCTGTCTTGAAGCCAAGCAGCAATTTTACGTTCAGCCAAAGTAGAGTACATAGCCATAATCATTGTTATTGCAAAAACAGCAACAATTATTACGCTTTTTTCTATGATATAAAAACTATCCATTGTTTCCTAAACTTTGTTGGTTTATAATATCTTCTTCGGTTAATGGTGTTCCCGACATACTAATTTTTTTACGATCAATATCTCTACCCAATAATATATTTTTTTCTGTAGCAATCTCAACTTTATGCAATTTTCTATTGTATTTGTTTTGATTAATTACAGAATCTTTTTCAAATTTTCTTGGACCTTCAATAACCCAATCTTTTATTTCTTTATGATCAAAACGACAACCATTACAAATAAATTCTTCTACTTCATGGTATTCGTCTTTACGACCAGTTACTCTTTGAATTTCGTCGCCAAACATCCAAACGGTAGTTTTACCACAACATTTATCACAGTCTCTGTGCGCATTATAAGGTTTGTTAAACCAAACTCTCGATTTAAATCGGAACGTTTTATCTGTCAAAGCACCAACTGGGCAAACATCAATCATGTTTCCAGAAAACTCATTATCAATAGCTTTTGATATACAAGTTGAAATATTCGAATGGTCACCACGATCCATAACACCATGAACTCTATTATCGGTCAATTGGTCTGCAACCATAACACAACGATAACAAAGAATACAACGATTCATATGTAATTGAATATTCGGACCAATATCTTCTGGTTCAAAAGTTCTTTTTTCTTCTATAAAACGAGTTTGAGATTTTCCGTGTTCGAAACTCAAATTCTGCAAATCACATTCACCAGCTTGATCGCACACAGGGCAATCTAATGGGTGATTGATTAGTAAAAACTCGGTTACAGATTTTCTAGCTTCTTCAACTCTTGGAGACGAAGTGCTATTAACTTCCATTCCGTCCATACAACCTGTTACACAAGATGCCATTAATTTTGGCATTGGTCTAGGGTCAGCATCACTTCCTTTTGCTACTTCAACTAAGCAACAACGACATTTTCCGCCGCTACCTTCTAGTTTTGAGTAATAACACATTGCTGGTGGTACAACTTCCCCACCAATCATACGAGCAGCTTGTAGGATTGTTGTTCCTGGCTCTACTTCAATGCTTTGTCCGTCTATGGTTACTTTCATTTTTATGAAATTCTTGACTTTATACTGTTAATTTGCTAACTAAATGCTTCACTTTTTCAAAAGGTTCAGCAACAAAATGATCTCTATTTTTTATTTTTTCTGGAAAACGAATATGATATTCAAATTCATCTCTAAAATGTCTTATTGCAGCCGCTACAGGCCATGCTGCTGCGTCACCAAGAGGACAAATAGTATTTCCTTCTATTTTACTTTGTATGCTTAAAAGCAAATCAATATCTTCTTCACGTCCGTGACCATTTTCTATACGATGTAATACTTTTTCCATCCAACCAGTTCCTTCGCGACAAGGCGAACATTGTCCGCAACTTTCATGGTGGTAAAATCTTGAAAAATTCCAAGTATTACGAACAATACAAGATGTATCATTATACACGATAAAACCTCCTGAACCTAACATTGAACCAGTTGCAAAACCACCATCAGATAAAGACTCGTATGACATCAATCGATCTTCACCATTAGCAGTTTTATATATCAAATGCGCAGGTAAAACAGGAACTGAACTTCCGCCAGGCACAAATGCTTTCAAAGGACGATCAGAACTCATTCCGCCAAGGTATTCGTCTGAATTCATGAATTCATAAACTGATAAACCTAAATCTATTTCGTAAACACCAGGGTTTTTGATGTGTCCAGATGCAGAAATTAATTTTGTCCCTGTAGAACGACCGATTCCTATTGCAGCATAATCGGCGCCAGAATTATTTACAATCCAAGGCACAGCAGCAATAGTTTCTACATTGTTTACAACAGTTGGGTTTGACCACAATCCTGAAACTGCAGGAAATGGTGGTTTGATACGTGGATTACCACGTTTGCCTTCAAGGCTTTCAATTAGTGCAGTTTCTTCTCCACAAATATAAGCTCCACCACCAATTTGAACATATAATTCTAAATCGTAACCCGATCCTAAAATATTTTTTCCTAACCATCCAGCTGCTTTTGCTTCTGCAATAGCTTTTTCAAGAATTTTATAAATCCACATATATTCACCTCGAATATAAATGTAAGATAAATTTGCACCCAAGGCATAACTAGAAGTTATCATTCCTTCTATTAATAGGTGAGGAATAAACTCCATCAAGTACCTATCTTTAAAAGTACCTGGCTCAGATTCATCTGCATTACAAACTAAATGACGTGGTTTTCCAGTTTTTTTATCAATAAAACTCCATTTCATTCCAGCAGGAAAACCTGCACCACCACGACCACGAAGTCCAGAAGTTTTTACTTCTTCAACAACTTCGTCCGGAGTCATTTTTTTTATGGCTTTTTCAACTGATGCATATCCGCCTTCACGACGATATACTTCGTAGGTTTTTATACCTGGAACATTTATTTTATCTAATAATATTTTTTTTGACATCTTATTTATCGTGTAATATTATTTTACCTTCTTTACAATCGGTAATCAATTGGTCTATTTTTTCTTCGTTTAGGTGTTCTTTATAAAAATCCCCTAACTGCATCATTGGTGCATATCCACAAGCGCCAAGACATTCAACTCCACGAATTTCAAAAAGACCATCAGCTGTTGGTTCGCCAACATTTACTCCTAATTTGGAACAAGTATAATCCATTAGGTTTTCTACACCATTCAAACAACAAGGTGAGGTTTGACAAAATTCGAACATATATTTTCCTATTGGACGTTGGTTGAACATTGTGTAAAATGTTACTACTTCATATACTTCAATTGGTTTAATTCTTAATATTTCGGCAACTTTATCTTGTAGTTCAATACTCAACCAATCTTGATGAGCATCTTGAACTTCGTGTAAAACAGGAAGTAAAGCTGATTTTATTTTATCTTCTGGATAATGACTAATTAATTCATTGATACGAGTCATCAATGCATCGGTCATATTTATTTCTTGTTTATAATGTGTGTGTTCCATAATTTATGCGTCTAATTCTCCAGCAATTACATTTAAACTTGACAAAATCACAATAGCATCAGATAATAATGCTCCTTTTATCATTTCTGGATAGGCTTGATAATAAATAAAACATGGTCTGCGGAAGTGTAATCTATACGGAGTTCTACTACCATCGGTAACCAAATAAAATCCTAATTCACCATTTCCACCTTCAACAGGATGATATATTTCTGCAACAGGAATAGGTATTTCTCCCATAACAATTTTGAAATGATAAATCAAAGATTCCATATTGTGATAAACATCTTCTTTTGGAGGCAAATAATAATCAGGTACTTCTGCGTGGTATTCATTTCCGGCTGGCATTTTTGCTAATGCTTGACGGATGATACTCAAACTTTCCCAAACTTCTGCATTACGAACACAAAAACGATCATAAGTATCTCCTGATTTTCCTACAGGAACAATGAAATCAAAATCTTCGTAAGAAGAATATGGTTGTGCAACACGCACATCATAATCAACACCTGCTGCTCGAAGATTTGGACCAGTAAATCCGTAAGCCATAGCTTTTTCTGCAGTAATTGGACCTACATTTACTGTTCTATCTATAAAAATTCTATTTCTTTCAAATAGGTTTTCAAATTCTTTCCAAGCTACTGGAAATTCTTCTAAAAAAGTATCTAATAATTCAAATGCTTTTGGCGTCCAATCTCTTTCAAAACCACCAATTCTACCCATGTTGGTTGTTAAACGAGCACCACAAATTTCTTCATAGATTTCGTATACTTTTTCTCTAAACTGAAAAACATAAAGAAAACCAGTATATGCTCCAGTATCAACCCCAAGAATTGAATTACAAATCAAATGGTCTGTAATTCTTGCCAATTCCATTACAATTACTCTAAGATATTGAGCTCTTTTTGGAACTTCAACTTCCAATAATTTTTCTAGTGTCATCCACCAACCCATATTATTTATAGGAGATGAACAATAATTCATTCTATCAGTAAGAGGTGTAATTTGATAAAAAGGACGATTTTCTGCGATTTTTTCAAAAGCTCTATGAATATAACCGATGGTTGGTTCCGCATCAAGTATACGTTCACCATCCATCAATAAGATATTTTGAAAAATACCATGAGTAGCTGGGTGTGTAGGGCCTAAATTAAGAATCGAAAGTTCACTTCCGTCATCATTTAGATTTTCCTTTATAATTTTAGCATATCGATGCTCTGGCGGTAATAATAGTTCTGACATCTTTTAAATTAATTAAAAATTGATAATTGATAATTGATAATTATCAACTGTTAATTATGTATTAATTGTTGTTCTTCCAAAGAAACGATCGTCTTTGTCTGTTCTTCCTGAATCTTCCAATGGAAATTCTTTTCTCATAGGAAAAGAGATCATCTCATCCATATTCAAAATTCTTTTTAATTGTGGATGACCTAAAAAGTTAATACCATAAAAATCATAGGTTTCTCTTTCCATCCAATTAGAACTTAAGAAAATGTTTGATATGGTTTTTATTTCAGGATTTGTTCCGTTTAGAAATGCTTTTATTTTTATTCTTTTATTTTCAATCCAATTATGCAAATGATATACAATAGCAAATTGTTCATTAACCTCATTATCTGGATAATGAATCCCACATAAATCAGTTAGGAAATGAAAATTTAAATCTGGATCGTTTTTTAGAAACAAGATAACAGCGGTATTTATTTCTGGATTCATTTCAAAAGAAAAAATATCGCTTTCTTGTTGAAAATGAATTACTTTATCTCCAAAATTAGCTATTAATTTATCTTGAATTTCTATATTTTCTATTGCCATTTTTATTATTGAATATTATAAGAAGCTAATAATTCTTGGTACTCAGGAGAACTTCTTCTTCTTACAGATTCTGATTTTACTAATTCTTGCAATTTCATTACTCCGTCTACAATTTGCTCAGGTCTTGGTGGGCAACCTGGTACATACACATCAACAGGAATTACTTTGTCTATACCTTGCAACACAGAATAGGTGTCAAAAATACCGCCAGATGATGCACAAGCACCAACAGCAATAACCCAACGAGGTTCTGACATTTGCTCATATACTTGACGTAAAATTGGCCCCATTTTTTTCGAAATAGTTCCCATCACCATTAGCATATCTGCTTGGCGAGGAGAAAAACTTACACGCTCTGATCCAAAACGAGCCAAATCATAATGCGAAGCCATTGTTGCCATAAACTCAATTCCACAACAAGAAGTTGCAAAAGGCAATGGCCATAAAGAATTTGCTCGAGCCAAACCCACAACATCATTTAGTTTTGTTGCAAAAAAACCTTCTCCAACAACACCTTCTGGTGGTTCAACCATATTTACATCTTTACTCATTTTTTTATTTTTTTTGAATTAAAAACGAAAATCGTTTAAAATTATATACTCAATTTTTTAAATTGCTTTTTATTCCCACTCTAGAGCTTTCTTTTTGATAATGTAGAAAAACCCTACCAAAAGCAAAAGCATAAAAATAACCATTTTGACCATTCCTTCTAATCCTAATTCTTTGAAATTGATTGCCCAAGGATATAAAAATATAACTTCTACATCAAATAATACAAAAAGTATAGCAACCAAGAAATATTTTACCGAAAAAGGAATACGAGCATTTCCAACAGAATCAATACCACTTTCGAAACTTTTTTCTTTGTTTACAGAAGCTCTTTTAGGACCAAGTTTCCCTGAAATTATAATAGTTCCAACAACAAATCCTACCGCAAGTAGCATTTGCATTAGTATTGGAAAATAATCAAATTGATTAGATTGCATAACAAAAAATTTATTTTTTAATAAACAGTCACAAAGATAAGTTTCAATACTTAATTTGCAACGAAAATTTATAAATTCATTACAATTCAACCGTTGTAGATTCCTAATTTTTATTGATTATAAATAACGTCCTATTTTGATAATTAAAAGTAATTCAAACATTTGGATTTTTGTCTAAATATTTTGATAAAATATCAAACTTTTTATCACAAAAAAAAACGTTCCGAAATCAATCGGAACGTTTACACATTCTAGGCTTAAAAATAATCTATATATTTTTAGTCTGCAAGAGCTACTACTTGAGCAGCTACTTTACCTTTTCTTCCTTCTTCTTCTTCGTAACTTACTCTGTCACCTTCGCGAAGTTCTTCCGCTTTGATTCCTGAAGCATGAACGAAAATGTCTTTTCCTGTTTCTTCGTCTGTAATGAATCCGTAACCTTTTGATTCATTGAAAAATTTAACTGTACCTGTGCGCATTTTGTAATGTAAAAAAATTAATAATGCTCAAAGATATACTTATTTATGACATATACAATAGAAAATATCAAAAATAATTTTATAAATAGATGATTTTCAATAATGTTTTTTAAAATTTTGAATTTAACTGTTGAACTTTTCGTTAAATGAATTTGTGTAGAAATTTGCTAATTCATTATTTTTTATTATAACACTTGTTTCATCGTAGCTAAACAAGGAGTTTAATGTCCAATTGTGACTTCCGATTATAGTGTATTCCAAGTCAAAAACAATTACTTTGGAATGAGTTAAGTAGGTTGTACTGTCCCATTTTACATTTATCCCTTTCGTTTTTAAAAAATCATAAGCTTTTTTATTAATTAATCGAGAATTGTACACTTCTCCTTCTTTATCTTTATCTAAAATTACTCTTATGACAACACCTCTGTTCTTTGCGTCTACTAATTTATTTAATATTTTATTAATTGGATTTTTAACATCAGTAGAAATGTTTATATAAAACATTGTAATTTCGATAGTAGATTTCGAATCTTCAATTAGTTTTATTAATTCGTTATAATAACTTTTTGATATTAATAGTTTTCCATTAACATTATTAAAGGTTTGTGCTTTTTCTGCCTTTACTTTAACAGAAAAATAGCTTTTAATTTCACTTCCTAAAGTAACAATAGGCAATGGTTTTTTTATGCTTTGTTTAAGATTTTCCACCACATATTGCAATTCGTTTAAGATTGATTCTTCATAGGAATTATTTGTTTTGGATGGGTTTGAAAAATAAACACCTTTTTTTAAATAATTTTCAATATAATTTTTAAAAGTTGGATTTAATATTAAATCATCATAATCAACTGAAAAAAGCCCTATTTCGCTTTTTTTATGAGAAGCACTTCCGTTAAGATTTAATTTATTTATATATGAAAACACTCTTTGGTCTAAGGCATTATTAATTAACTCTGTTCGATAATTTTTAATTTTTTCATCGCTAACATTATAATCTTCAACAACTTCGCCGCAAGTTAGTTTTGTTATGGTATTTATTAATTGTTTTCCTCTTTCTATTTGATCATTTGTCCAATTTAACGTTGAAAAAAGGTCAACAATAGATAAATTAAAATTTTTGGATTCGTTTAATGTTATTGTTCCCATTTTTCAAGAAAATTAGATTCTAAATATTTATTGAATTCTATTGATTTTATTTCAACAGAGTCATCATTTCCAACTCTTAATGAGCGATGACCAAAATTATGACTTCCTAAGATAATTATATCATTATCCACTAAAACATATTTACTATGAGAACTTTTATTTTTTTTGGCATAAAATTTACTAATTAAACTTATTTGATTTAAATATTTCTCACTAATTAAGTTAGAAGTGTCAAACAAGTTGTGTTTTTCTTTTCCTGCACCAATTACAATCCTAACATCGACACCTCTATTTTTTGCGGTTAACAAGCAGTTAATTAATTTTCTAGTGCGTAAGGAGTCGTCATTTGTATAAAGTAAATTAATAGAAAACATGGACACCCATATTCTTGTTTTAGAGGATTCAATAGTTTTTATTAAATGATAATAATACATATCATTTTGAAGTGGTTTGGCCGATTGAATATTATAAAGACTCATAATATGATAGTATCTGTTAGATTATTATATCTCGTTTTGTATATTTCAATGTTTTTAGATAATGCTTCAATATTTTCTTCAATAACAATTTTTGATTCTTTTAACTTTAAAGTACTTTTTTTTAATTTATTAAAAAAATCCTCATTAATATTTTGGTTTTTTGACACAGATAAGTCTATATCATATGCTTTTATATTTTTAGAATTCACCTCATACTCAGCTAACAATTGAAGTTGTAATATTTGCAAATCTTCAATAATAATTTCTAATGCTTTTTTTTCTCTAAGTTTTTCCATAATAATTAATCGTTTGGGTTATGGTCTATAATTACATCCCAATCACCATTTTCACCTGGTTGGTCTACCCATTGACTATGCCCTAAATCGTTTCCAAAAGCCCAAGCTTCTTCCCTTGTATCAAAATGATAAATGTCAAATTCTTCGCCGTAACTTAAATTTAATGTTGGAAATAAAAAAACATCACACCAATTGGCTTCATGATGATCAACACTATTGCCATCAATTATAATTTCTTGATTAAATCCTTCTATGTTAAAAAACCCAATACGATTTTTTATCATTTGTTTTAATTCGTTTTCAGTATGTAGAACAGATAAACACCAGAACAATCTTTTTATTCTACTTTGTTTTTCGCCTTTCCAATTTACAATTCTTTTGTATATTTGATCTGTGTAGGTATCTAGTCCATGTAAAGTAAGTTTATCATACAATAAATCCCTAACTTTTCTATCGTTTTCTTTAGTTAATGTTGTTTGTGTAAAATTTATTGACATAAAGTAATGTTATTTATTTTTAAAATTTCGTTACAGTTATTTTTAAAATAATAAAAATGTAAATTATCTTTTTTTAAAGCTGTAATAATCAACCAAATACACTTTGATTTTTTTATACTAATTATGTCATTTTCCGACAATTCAGATGATTTACTATGTGTGTGAAAATAACCTAAAAACCAATTATTATTTGTTGCTAATTCTCTTTCAAAATCGGTTTTAGAAATTGCAAAAGAATGTAAAGATTTTAATTTATTAGCAACAAGTACTATTTCTTCAATTTGGCGAATATTTTCACTAACAATTTTGCCAAATAGTAAACCACAAACTTCTTTACTAGATAATTTGTTTTTAATACTTATGATTTCTTGATACGCTTCCTTCTTTATATGTATTTCCAAAATCAATTATTTATATTAATCAATAATTAATTAACATCAACAACAAATTTAATAAATTTATTTTTATTTAATACAATTTAAAGTTGTTTTTATATGTAATTCTTTCAATTGAGTTTCATCAATTACAGATGGCGCATCAATCATAACATCTCTTCCCGAATTATTTTTAGGGAAAGCAATAAAATCTCTAATAGTTTCTTGACCGCCAAGAATTGCAACTAATCTGTCTAATCCAAATGCCAATCCTCCATGTGGTGGAGCACCAAATTGAAAAGCATCCATCAAGAAACCAAATTGATTTCGAGCTTCTTCTTCTGTAAATCCTAAATATTTGAACATTAATTGTTGTGTAGCTTTGTCGTGAATACGAATAGAACCTCCACCAATTTCATTTCCGTTCAAAACCATATCATAGGCATTTGCACGAACTTTTCCTGGATTGGTTGCCAATAATTCCATATCTTCTGGTTTTGGCGATGTAAAAGGATGGTGCATAGCATGCCATCTTCCTGATTCTTCATCTAATTCCAATAAAGGGAAATCGACTACCCATAAAGGAGCAAATTCGGTTGGTTTTCTTAATCCTAATCGTGTTGCCAATTCCATTCTAAGTGCAGAAAGCTGTGCACGAGTTTTATCTGCCGGACCAGAAAGCACAAAAATCATATCGCCAGCAATAGCGCCAGTTGTTTTTGCCCAATTAGACAAGTCGTTTTGATCATAGAATTTATCTACAGATGATTTGTATGTTCCGTCTTCATTACATTTTACATAAACCATTCCGCTTGCGCCAACTTGAGGTCGTTTTACCCAATCAATCAATCCGTCAATTTCTTTACGAGTATATTCGCCTGCACCAGGAACTGCAATTCCTACTACTAATTCTGCAGCATTAAAAACCGGAAAATCTTTGCTTTTTGCTACTTCATTCAACTCACCAAATTCCATCCCAAAACGAATGTCTGGTTTGTCATTTCCGTAGGTTTTCATAGCGTGTTCGTAGGTCATTCTTGGAAATTTTTCAACTTCAATGCCTTTTATTTCTTTAAGTAAATGACGTGTCAATCCTTCAAAAACATTTAGAATATCTTCTTGTTCTACAAATGCCATTTCGCAATCGATTTGTGTAAACTCAGGTTGTCTATCGGCACGTAAATCTTCGTCACGGAAACATTTTACAATTTGAAAATATTTGTCCATTCCGCCTACCATCAACAATTGTTTGAATGTTTGCGGCGATTGTGGTAAGGCATAAAACTGACCTTCATTCATTCTACTTGGAACTACGAAATCTCTTGCGCCTTCTGGAGTCGATTTGATTAGATAAGGTGTTTCTACTTCACAAAAATCTAAATAAGATAAATATTTTCTAACTTCCATTGCCACTTTATGACGAAAAAGCAAACTGTTTTTTACAGGGTTTCTACGAATGTCAAGATAACGGTATTTCATTCGAATATCTTCACCACCATCAGTTTCATCTTCAATTGTAAATGGAGGAGTTAATGAGGCATTTAGAATGGTCATTTCTTTTACAAGAATTTCTATGTCGCCAGTTGCAATATTTTTATTTTTGGCTTCACGCTCAATTACAGTTCCTTTTACTTGTACTACAAATTCTCTTCCTAATGTTTTAGCTAATTCAAAAACGGTTTTTTCAGAACGACTTTCGTCAAATAAAAGTTGTGTAATGCCATAACGGTCACGTAAATCAATCCAATTCATAAAACCTTTATCTCTAGATTTTTGAACCCAACCGGCAAGTGTTACTTCTTTATTGATATGTGAGGCGTTTAGTTCTCCACAATTATGACTTCTATACATTTGGAATATTTTTATAATAATTAATCGACCAATTGGTCACGAGTGCAAAAGTAAAAAACTAAAACCAATTAAGTAAGATAATATTGCATTCAAATTATCGTTTATAATTTAATTCTATATTTGAAACAAATTAACCTTTCCTAATATGAAAAACCTTCTATTCATAGTAATCTTTGCATTATCAAATTTTGCAATTTCTCAAAATCAATTACATTTTAAAGCCGAAATCGCTAACAGAAATGGAGATGTCATTTATATAAAAGATACTCTTAATAAAACAATTAAAGAAATTAAAGTTGATGACAAAGGAATTTTTAAAGCTTCATTTGAAATTGCTAATGGTAATTATGTAATGTTTGATGGAGTAGAATATGCTCAATTGTATTTAAAAAACGGATATGATTTAATCTTAAAAACAGATGCAAAAGAGTTTGATGAATCTATTGTTTTTGAAGGTAAAGGTTCAGAGGAAAATAATTATTTAGCAAAAGAAGTTTTATTAAATGAAAAATATAGTTTAGATCAACTTATAAAATTAAATCCAGAAGAATTTGACAAACTTATGATTATTCAAAAAAAGGATAAAATGAAACAAGTTGAAAATTTAAATCTTGATTCAAAATTTATTGAAAAAGAAAAAAGAATTATAGATGATTTTTACAAATTTGTAATTAAATACTATAATGAAAAAAAAAAAATTCAAAAACTAAACAACACCAATGCGCCAACATTTGAATATGTCAATTATAATGGTGGGAAAACCAAATTAGAAGATTTTAAAGGGATGTATGTTTATATAGATGTATGGGCAACTTGGTGTGGACCATGTAGGGCAGAAATTCCTTCTTTGAAAAAGGCAGAAAAAAAATATGAAGGAAAAAATATTGCCTTTGTGAGTATTTCAGTTGATGAAGATAAAGATTTTGAAAAATGGAAATCTTTTATAAAAAGTAAAGAATTAGGTGGAACACAATTGTTTGCAGACCACAACTGGAATTCAGATTTTATAAAATCTTTTAGCATCAATTCTATCCCAAGATTTATATTAATAGATCCAACAGGAAATGTTATTAATGCAGATGCTGAAAGGCCTTCAAATCCTAAATTAATTGAAATTTTAGATAAATTATTGAATTAAAACATAAAAAAAGGCTTCTAAATTTAGAAGCCTTTTTAATAATTATGAATTAGTTATTTCTGTATTTTTTTTCCTGTCTCGCAACCAATACTTTGTTCTTTTTACCAAATAGAACATCACTGGTACCATAACCAAAGTCAAAACAGTAGCATAGGTAAGTCCGAAAATGATTGTCCAAGCCAATGGTCCCCAAAAAATAACATTGTCACCACCCATAAAAATGTGAGGATTCAAATCGGTTATTAAAGAGAAAAAGTCAAAATTCAATCCTATTGCCAGTGGAATTAATCCCAAAACTGCTGTTAATGCTGTTAACAAAACAGGACGTAAACGTGATTTTCCAGATTCGATAATAACTTCTTTTATCTCTTCTAATGTTAAATCGTCGTGACTTGCTAGCTGTTTGTCGGCTACTTTTTTGTCTAATAAAAGTACAAAGAAGTCCATTAATACAATTCCATTTTTCACTACAATTCCGGCTAATGAAATGATTCCCATCATTGTCATTAGGATTACAAAATCCATATTGGCAATAACATATCCGTAGAATACACCACTAAAACTAAGGATAACTGTAAATAAAATCACCATAGTTTTAGAAACCGAATTAAACTGTAATACAATAATTATAGTAATTCCAGCAAGAGCCAAAAACAAAGCATACATCAAGAAACTTTGGTTTTTACCTTGTTCTTCTTGAACTCCAGAGAAAGAATACGTTACCGTTTTTGGCAATTGATATCCTTTTAAATCGGCTTGAATTTGTTTGGTAATTTCGTCACCATTAAAACCAGTAATTACGTTAGAGTAAACCGTCATTACCCGTTTTTGGTTTTTTCTTTTTATCTGATTGTAAGTCGTAGTTTTCTCTGTTTTTGAAACCGCAGAAATTGGAACTTGCATCATTTGACCATTATTCTGGTTTCTGAAAGTTAAGGATTGATTGAACAATACATTTTCGTTCTTGCGTTGATCCTCTTGCATACGCATCGTGATGTTATAATCGTCGTCACCTTCTTTATAAGTTGAGATTTCCTGACCATAAACCGAACGGCGCAAGTTGAAACCTAACTGACCTGTAGAAACGCCTAAACTTCCTGCATTTACTCTGTCAACTTTTACTTCTAATTCTGGGCTTTCTTTGTTAACATCGATACTCAATCGTTCAATTCCAGGTATATTTTTTGAGTTGATAAAAGCAATCATTTTGTCAGCTTCTTTTAGCATCACATCATAATCTAATCCAGTAAGCTGAATACTTATAGGATAACCAGCTGGCGGACCATTTGAATCTTTTTCGACAGTTACTGTTGCGCCTGCAATTCCTTTTACTTTTCCACGAATTTCTTCTAAAACATCAGCAGTATTGACACCTCTTCTAAATTTAAATTCAGAAAAATTGACAGTCACTTTTCCTTTATAAGGAGTTTCTGAGGATGAACCGGCATCAACATTAGGATTTCCTGCACCAACACCTACTTGTGAAACAATTGATTCTGCAAGATAATTTTTGTTGGTACTCGGGTCGATATATTTACTCAAAATAGCAATCACTTGTTTTTCTACAAATTGAGTTGCTTTATTGGTTTTGTCAATATCGGTTCCTTGAGGATATTCAATATATGTAATAACCTGATTCGGAATATTATCCGGGAAAAACAAAACTTTTCTTGGAAAAATTCCTAATAGGATAAAGGAGAAAAATAACATTCCAATAATTCCGGCTAAGGCAATCCAAGCTTTTCTTCCTGTAAGGATTTTAGCCAAAAAAGATTTGTATTTTTCTTCCATTTTTGGAAAAAAGCCGTGTTGAAAATCTTGTGTCCATTGGTATAATTTTAGTTTATACAACCACATCAATCCAAGTGAAATAATAGCCAAATGCCCAATTGCTTTTGCAAATTTAGAATCATACACATTTCCTAATATTACAAAAACAACTGCAATTATTGTAAAAATTATAGAATAGGTTTTAGCAGATTTTTTGGTCACATTTCTATCTTCAACATCCATAGAACCACCAGTCATAGCGGCATTTACAACCATAGCAACAAACAATGAAGCAGTTAATGTTACCGTTAATGTTATTGGGAAATATTTCATAAATTTCCCCATTGTGCCTGGCCATAAAGCAAATGGTAAAAACGCCATTAAAGTAGTTGCTGTTGAAGAAATTACCGGCCAAGCAATTTCGCCAATACCAATTTTGGAAGCCGAAACTTTGTCCATACCTTTTTTCATATTGGCAAATACGTTATCGACGACGACAATACCATCATCGACCAGCATTCCTAATCCCATAACTAGTCCAAAAAGGACCATAGTATTCAAAGTCAATCCAAATGCCGAAAGAATACTAAAAGCCATCAACATTGACAACGGAATTGCTGCTCCAACAAATAATGAATTTCGTAATCCCATGGTAAACATCAAAACAATCATTACTAGTACAATACCAAAAATAATGTGGTTTGAAAGTTCATCAACTTGATGTTCTACACGAGAAGATTGATCATTGGTTAATTCCATTTTCAAATTAGAAGGAAGGTAAGATGTTTTAGCTTTTTCTAATTTTTCTTTTACTTGCTCAATTGCAGAAATCATATTCTGATTGGAACGTTTTTTGACGTTTAGCATCACAACTTCTGTTCCTTTTTCTCGAGCAAAAGTTGTTTTTTCTTTTTCCTTGAAACTAACAACAGCAATGTCTTTCAAGTAAACAGTTCCGCCATTGTGTTTTACAATTATATTTTCAAGTTCCTTTGGGTCTTTGATTTCGCCGACTATTCTAATATTGTTTCTAGAACCTTGAGAGATTAGATTTCCTCCAGAAAGTGTCATATTTTCATATTTCACCGCGTTTTGGATGTCGTCAAAACTTACTTGAGCAGCAGACATTTTGAAAATATCTACAGCAATTTCTACTTCTTTATCGTCTACACCAAGAATATCAACTTTTTTTACTTCGGGAATTTCTTCAATATCATCTTGAAGTTGTTCGCCATATTTTTTTAGTTGTTGAGTAGTGTAATTTCCTTGAAGGTTGATATTCAAAATTGGCACTTCTTCTGAAATATTCAATTCAAAAACACTAGGTTCAACCTTGCTTCCGTTGTCAAGATTAGGCCAATCGGTATCTGCTTTTACAATATCAACTTTGTCTTTAATTTTGGTTTTTGCATTTTCGATAGTGACTTTATCTGCAAATTCAACAACGATCATACCGTAATCTTGAAAAGAACTAGACGATATTTTCTCAACACCGCTTATGTTTTTAAATTCCTTTTCAAGAGGTTTTACAATCAGTTTTTCAACATCTTCGGCTGAGTTTCCAGGAAAAACAGAAGAGATATAAACTTTATTTTCAATAATTTCTGGGAAATCCTCTCGAGGCATCGTTACATAGGCTATAACTCCAGTGATGACTATCAGTAATGTCAAGATATAAACGGTAACTCTATTGTTTACTGCCCAACTTGATATTCCGAATTCTTTATTTTGATGTGACATATAGTATGTTTGTTGGGTTTAAAAATTCAATTTCATTCCATCAGAAATAGCATTTACTCCTTCAGTTACAATAACATCATTTGAAGATAAACCACTTAAAACTTCCGTTACATTATCAGATGATTGACCAATTTTCACCAATACTTTTTTTGCGGTTCCTGTTTTACCCGAAACATTAGTTACAGTATATACAAATTTGTTTCCTTCACCATCTTGTTGAATTACATTTGTAGGAACAACGATAGCATCTTTGCTTACATAATCAATAACTTTTAGTTTAGCTACTTGATTTGGGCGCAATAAATTTTCTGGGTTAGGAACACTCACTTCTATACCAAAACTTCTATTGTTTGGGTTGATAAAGCTTCCTATTTGTCTCACTTTTCCTTTGTATGTTTTACCTAATGAAGTTAAGAAAACTTCAACTTCTGTTCCTACTTTCAATTTGCCAATATAGGTTTCAGGAACCGATGTTGATACATACATATTGTTGAGGTTTACAATTCGCATTAATCCTTGTTGACTTGCAGCAACAACTTGTCCTCTTTCTACAAAAACCTCGTCGATTGTTCCTGTAAATGGAGCACGAATTAAAGTTTTAGACAATTGTGCTTTTGCTTGTGCAACCGATTTTTGCAAACTAATCATTTGTGTTTGAGCTTGCAGATATTGAATTTCAGAACCAATTTTTTGATCCCATAGATTTTTTTGTCTTTCGAAAGTAGTTTTGGCCAATTGATATTGTGTTTCTAAACTTGACACTTGTTGGCTAGAACCACCATCATCTACACGACCAAGAATTTGTCCTTTTGAAACTTGTTGTCCTGCTTTTACATTTAAAGTTACCAAGGTTCCAGGAACTTCAGGTTGAACCAATATATTTTCTTTGGTATCAACACTTCCTTGAACTTCAAGATAATGATTGAATAAAGTATCCTTTACAGTAATTGTTGCAACAAGTGCTTCTTCTTTTTTGACATCAAGTTTAGCCAATGCTTCTTCAATCTTGGTTATATCAGCCTGAAGTGATGATTTTTTTGCTTGTAATTCGGTTAATTTTCCAGACGCTATTAAATCATCTATTGATTGTACAGTTTCTTTTTTTTGACACGAAAAAAGAACGGAACTAAGTAGGAGTAATGTTATTATTTTCTTCATTTTATAATTGGTTTGTGTGTTTATAATTAATTTTGAATAACTTTTTCTAATGCGGCTTTTTTATTGATTACATCAACCATTGTTTGCAAATAATTTTGTTGAGAGGTATATAATTGTCTTTGTGCTTCTGTAAAATCAAAACTACTCGAAAGTCCTTCTTTAAATTTGATTTGTTGTTTTTTCTCAATGCGTTCTGCTAAAACTAAATTCTCTTTCGAGCTGTTGTATTGCTCTACACTAAACTCATAATCGCTTTTTGCATTTTGAAAGGCAAGTTGCAATTTTTGCTCCATTTCGGTTAAATCTGTTTTGGCTTTATCCAGAGCAATTCGTGCTTGTTGTGTACGAGCACTTCTAGCAAAACTGCTAAAAATAGGAATGTATAAATTGACACCAAGATTTGAATAATTAAAATATCGTTGGTCTGAATTGAAAAAAGTAAATTTTTCGCTAAACCCATTATAACCAAAATTAACACCAGCAGATAATGATGGTAAGGCTCTACTTTTTTGAAGTTTTAATTCAAGTGAACGTTGGTCAACAAAATTTTGTGAAATAATATAATTGATATTATTCTGAACTTTAAAATCGGATGCAACATTTTGATTTTTTAAAGCAAAATCTAAATTGTTTTGAGTCAGCACATCTAATTTATCAGTAAGTTGTAAATCATCATTGATGTCAAGGCCTAAATTTATTTTTAGCATTTTGATGCTAATATCTTTTAAACGAGTTATATAATTTAAGTTACCATTTACAGAAGATAAAGTTATTTTTAATTGTTCAACATTTTCCTCTTCAATCAATCCATTTTTATAAATTTGATTGGTTTCAAAAAGAGTTTTTTCAAGAATAGATTTGTTTTTTTGAAGAATTTGAGTGCTTTCTTCGGCCAATAAAACATTTCCATAAGAATTGATAACCATTTCTCTTACATCGGCGTCTGTTTTCTTTTTATAATTCTGATAAAACTGTAAATAAGTTTTCGATGCTTGTAGTGCAACAATATAAGAACCATCAAATAGCAACTGAGATAATGATAAACTCCCGCCAGCACTTTGTTTGGTACCAAAAGTAACTTCGGCAAATTGACCTGGAGTTCCACCAAAAATTTCAGCAGGCAATAATGAAGTTTGAAGTTTAAAGTTATTTTGGTAATTTACCATTCCGTTAATTTGTGGTAATCCCATCGCGGTAGTTTCCCATTTTTTTTGTTTGGCAATATCAATATCTCGATTCGCATTTATTGCCGATCGATTGTTAGTCAATGCGTGACTTATAGCTTGGTCTAGACTAAAAGAATAGCTCTGTTTTTTGTCTTGAGCTTGCACTACAAAGGCAAACATCAATAAGGTTAGGATTAGTTTGTTTTTCATCGATGATTATATAGTAAAGTTTATTAATTGTTTTTCGAGTTCGATAATTCCTTTAGGAGACGCAATAGCTCTTGTATGATATTCTAATGCTTTTGTTTCAAGTATTAATACTTCGCTTTCTAGTTGCGTAGTTTCATTGATAGAAAAAATAAGCGTATAATAGAATCTAACAGCCGATTCAATATCTACTTCTTTTCTATACAAACCCTGAGAAATTCCTTTTATAATATTTTGTGTAAAAACTGTGTTGCAATCTTCAATTTCATTACACATCATTTTATCATAAATTTCTGGGTAATGCTTTTTTAATTGAAAAACAGGAGAAGTGTCAAGTGTTTGAAACATCTCTTTAAACATTTTTCTAATTTCAAAAGTTTCTTCGATAGCATTATAGTTTTTGGCTACAATTTCATCAATAATAGTATGAATTTTATTGTGAATTATTTCGGTTCCTTCTTCTATTAAAATCTCTTTATTGCTAAAATATTTATAAATTGTTTTTTTAGAAATACACATTTCACAGGCAATATCATCCATCGTAACACTCTTGAAACCAAGTTTCAAAAACATATCTGTTGCTTTTTTGATGATTTTTTCTCTCATTTTTATTCTAAATTTTCGATGGCAAATGTATGACGGAAACTTTTAACACCAAAATAGTTTCCAAAGTCTTCACAATTATTTAACATTTGATTTATTTAACATTCTAGTTTTTTATCTTTAGGTTAAAAACATAAAAAATTCTACTTTTGTGAAAGTTGTACTATCAATCCATTTATAAAAATGCACTCCATTTATCAGTATCAAGAATTTATTTCAGATTATTTACAATCTCAAAACCAAATTAAAGAGCCTAAAAATTTGTATGAACCCATACAGTATATTTTAGGACTTGGCGGAAAAAGAATTCGCCCAGTTTTGACATTAATGAGTGCAGAAGTTTTTGATGCCGATTATAAAAAAGCTTTGCCAGCAGCATTGGCAGTTGAAGTTTTTCATAATTTTTCGTTGATACACGATGATATTATGGATGATGCACCACTGCGAAGAGGAAACGAAACTGTTCACGAAAAATGGAACATCAACACAGGTATACTTTCTGGCGATGCAATGTTGATTCTTGCCTATCAATATTTTGAAAAATACGAACCAGCAGTTTTTAGAGATTTAGCCAAATTGTTTAGCAAAACAGCTCTTGAAGTTTGTGAAGGTCAACAATGGGATGTAGATTTTGAAAATAGAGACGATGTTACCATACCCGAATATCTCAAAATGATTGAGTATAAAACAGCTGTTCTAGTTGCTGCAGCAATGAAAATGGGTGCCATTATTGCGGAAACATCCGAAGAAAATTCTAATTTAATATATGATTTTGGCTTAAATCTAGGATTAGCTTTTCAACTACAAGATGATTTTCTTGATGCTTTTGGAAACCCAGAAACCTTTGGTAAACAAGTTGGAGGAGATATTATTGAAAACAAAAAAACCTATTTATATCTAAAAGCAACAGAGTTTGCGTCTGCAGAAGAAAAAGAACAATTGATGCATTTATTTTCTATACAACCTAACGAAAACACCGAGAAAATTGATTCTGTCAAAAAAATATTTGAGGCAACAGGTGCTGCAGATGCTACAAAAAAAGCAATTCAAGAATATACTCTAATCGCTTTTGAAATGTTGCAAAAACTAAAAATTGACCAAGAAAAGAAAGAAATTCTCAAATCATTTGGAGAAAATCTAATGGGTAGAAAAGTTTAAATAAAATGGGTTTATTTAATGAAAAGCTTCACGACTCAAATAAGCAACTTTTTCTAGCAATTTTTTTTACGGTTTTTACCATAATTGCTTTAGGAATAGATTCGGTTTTTTTTACTAAAAATTATTTTGACGGAAGATTTCTTACCAATTTTTTGGCAATACTTTACTTTAGTTTATTTTTTTTAGTTTCAAATACAGAATTAAAAAAACTAATGGTAGCAATGGTTTTTCTATCTTATATAGGAGAATTAATTTTCTGCAAACTATTGGGAATGTATTATTATAGAACAAATCCGATACCATTGTATGTGCCATTTGGGCATGCAATTGTTTATGCTTCTGGATATGTATTCGCAAAAACAAATTGGGCAAAAACAAACGAAATTAAGCTGCGATTATTTTTTGGCTGGTCATTTGCAATCTTGTTTTTATCAGTTGGATTTTTTTTAAACGATATTTTTTCGATACTATTTGGATTTTTATTTTTTGTGCTTTTAAAAAGAAAACAATGGCAAAATTTATATTATTTTATTGCGCTTTGTGTTATCTTTATAGAGTTGGTCGGTACCTTTTTTCAATGTTGGACTTGGGTTCCAAAAACGTTTGGCATAATTCCTGCTGCAAACCCACCAATGGGAGCTGTTTTTTTCTATGCTGGTGGCGATGTGCTTTTGGCAAAAATAGTTTCGAAACTGAAATCAATAAAATAAAATAAATTCTAAATGTTTGTAGCTCCAATAAATTCTGATGCTTTACTTTCTGAAGCCGAAAGTGAAAATTTATACTTCAAATTGATTGAACAAATCAACAAAGATTTCAATCTTGCAAACGAAGGAATAGATTTTCCTATGAGTACAAAGCCACTAGAATTAAAAATTCAACTACACGAAAAAATCTACAGACTGATTCAGTATAAATTTGCCGAATATCTCAACTTACTTTACATAATTGATGTGCCAGAAGATCAAGTAAAAAAACTTGACGGTTCTGACATACTTCAACTTGCAGAACAAGTTGCTTTTTTGATTTTAAAACGCGAATGGATGAAGGTTTGGTTTAGAAACAAATACTAGAATGTAATATTTACAAACGGAATCACAGCACTCGTATAAACACTTTCATTTTCTTTATACAAGAAATTGTATTTTGCACCAACAGAAATTTTCTTGGTAATGTTATAGCCAATCCCAGCAAACAAAGCAGAATCCCAAAATGATTTTGTAACTTCTATGGGTGCTGTTTTATTAGTTGTTTGTACTCTCAATTGTACAAACTCAATAGAGGTTTGAATTTGTTTTATAGGTAGGTAAATTGCAGAAAAACTTGCGCCATAAGTAGTTGTGTTTTGAATGTTTTTTAATGCAGCATAACTTCCTTGAATTCCAGCACTAAAAGCTATTTTTTCACTTACTTTATATGTTAAATTTGGTGATAAATTGATATTGGTACCACCTACAAAATTCAATCCAAAACCGCATCCAAATTTTAATCTCTTTTCTTTTTTCTGAACACTATCTGTTTGTGGTTTTGTTGGTGCTTCTTTTACGTCTTGAGCATAGATTTGTTGAGTTGAACTCATTAAAAACAATACGAAAACAATTTTTAATGAAGTGTTTTTTAGAGATTTAATCATAATTATTAATTTAAGGTTAGTTTGTTTTTAAAAAAGAATTCTTACAAAAGGCATAAACGCATCACCATATACTCCTTTGTCTTTATCAAATAGCACATTGTATCTTGCGCCAATAGTTACATTTCCTGTCCGGTATCCAGCACCAAGAAATAAACCTGTATTCCAGAAATCATCAGAAAAATCAGGATTTTGGTAAGCAACATTTACACGAAGTTGTTCCAATTCTATGGATAATTGAATTTGTTCAATAGGATTTATTAATGTTATAAAACTAGCACCATACATATTTGAAGAATAAAAATTCTTTTGTTTTAAATAGCTATATTGTAAGCCAAGACCAAGACCAACATACTTATTAACATTATAAACAGCATTTGGAGCAATAGAAATATTAGTAAAATCTGATCCAAACCCAA
>JAYTIV010000121.1:0-3856 GCA_043731625.1 Flavobacterium sp.
CAATAACAACTGGAATTATCCGATAAAAACTTGTGGTATTTGTTTTGGCTCTAAAACCTTGCTAAATTTAATACAAAAAAAATTACAAAACTAAATTTATTGTTAATAATTGTTAAATAATTATTTTTACCCCAAAAAAGTTTTTGTAATCTCAAAAAACAAAACAGGATTCTCGGCATGCAACCAATGTCCTACATTGGGGATAGTTTCCAAAACGGCAAGAGGAAAATGTTTTTTGATGGCATCAAAATCGGTATCTTTTATATAATTTGAATTTCCGCCACGAATAAATAATGTTGGTTTATTGAAAACGGCATCTTCTGGAAGTGCTGTACCAATTTGATTGATTTGTTTGTTAAAAACAGCTAGATTAAACCTGAAAGCGAGTTGTTCTGGTGTTTGCCAATAAAGGTTTTTCATCAGAAATTGTCGTGTACCAAAATCTGATACATACAGCTTTAAAGTTGCTTCAACCTCATTGCGTGATGGTTTCTGAGAGAAATCAATGGCATTCAACCCTTCTAAAATTGTTTGATGATGCGGTGAGTAATATTTTGGCCCGATGTCTGCAACAACAAGTTTCTTTGCTTTTTCAGGATGTTTGGTTGCAAAAAGCATAGCCACTTTTCCTCCCATAGAATGTCCTATTAAGTCTATAGTTTCTAGTTGATGTGCCTCGCAATAGTCATAAATATCTTGCGCCATTACATCATAATTAAATTCTTCTGAATGAAAACTTCTACCATGATTGCGCAAATCAAGCACATGAACTTGAAAACCTAGTGTTGCGTATTGTGCGGCAAGTGTTTTCCAGTTATCTGACATTCCTAAAAACCCATGAAGAATAAGTAGTGGTCTACCATGACCTTCGATTTTGGAGTATAACATAGTGATTGAAAATTTACCTCAGTTTATTCAAATACATATTAACTACATTATCCAAACCAAGATAAATCGCTTCCGAAATCAAAGCGTGACCAATAGAAACTTCTAGTAAATTAGGAATATTTTGTTTAAAAAACTGGATATTATCTAAACTCAAATCGTGTCCAGCATTAATTCCTAAATCTAATTGATTGGCTACAATTGCAGCTTCAACATATGGTTGAATTCCGTTTTTGTTTCCCAACCCATATTGATGGGCAAAGGCTTCGGTATACAATTCTATTCTTTCGGCTCCAGTTGCTTTTGCACCTTCAATCATTGGTATAACTGGGTCAACAAAAATAGAGGTTCTAATGTTATTTCGTTGAAATTCTTGAATGATTTCTTTTAAATACGATTGGTGTTTTATAGTATCCCAACCTGCATTTGAAGTGATATTATCATTAGCATCTGGAACCAAAGTGACTTGTGTAGGCTTAACTTCCAGCACTAAATCAATAAAAGATTTTTCTAACGGATTGCCTTCTATATTGAATTCAGTATAAACTATCGATTTTAAATCTCTTGCATCTTGATACCGAATGTGACGTTCGTCTGGTCTAGGATGAATGGTGATGCCTTGTGCACCAAACTGTTGAATGTCTTTTGCAACTTGCAACAAATCAGGAACGTTGCCTCCACGAGCATTTCGTAAAGTGGCTATTTTATTGATATTTACGCTTAATTTTGTCATCTTTCTGTAATTTCGAGATTCGAAGCAATCATATTGTCTACTACTCTATTTTTAATTTTCAACAAAAATACAAAGTTTAAGTAGGTGTTATTGTATATTTTTGATTATTTTGCATCAATAATTTCACAATAAAATATGACAGAAATTAAAGAATATATCAATACTGATTTTAAAGCCATTAATAGTAACGACAGTATTATGGTGGTGCAAGATTTTTTCCATGAACTCACTTTTTCTCACTTCCCTGTGATAGATGAAGGTGTTTATTTGGGATGTATTGCTCTAGATGATATTGAAACTTTTGATTCTGATAAAAAAGTGAGCGATTATCGATATGCTTTAGAAGGATTCTATGCTAGAACATCTGATATTTGGTTGGATGTTTTAGAAGTTTTTGCAAAAAATCATACCAATGTTGTTCCTGTCCTAGACGATAACAATCAATATGTTGGGTATTATGAACTAGAAGATATTATTAAATTTTTTCACGAAACTCCATTTCTTAAAGAAGCCGGCGGAATTATTATTGTAAAAAAACCAGTTTTAGACTATTCAATGAGTCAAATCACACAAATTGTAGAAAGTAATAATGGTAAACTTTTAGGACTTTTTATCTCTGAAGCCGATGTACAAAGTGTGCAAATCACAATGAAAATAAGTTTGGGTGCTATGAATGATATCATTCAAACTTTTAGAAGATATAATTATGAAATAATATCAGAACATCAAGAAGACAATTATATCAATAACCTAAAAGAACGATCTGATTATTTAGACAAATATCTTAATATATAATAGCAAAATCAACAAATGAAAGTAGCCATCTACGGACAATATTATCAAAACAGCACCGAACCTATTATTAGGGATATTTTTGTATTTTTTAATAAAAACAATGTTGAGATGATTATTGAAGCTGATTTTTTGAAAATGCTATATGAAAAAAAAATAGTCGCAAAAGAATACCAAACCTTTGACTCCCACACCGAATTAGACACTAGTTTTGATATGCTCATCAGCATTGGTGGTGACGGAACTATTTTGAGAGCCGCAACACTTGTTCGTGATTCTGGTGTACCCATTCTTGGTGTAAATGCAGGAAGACTCGGCTTTTTGGCTTCGGTTCAAAAAGATAAAATTGATGATTTTTTACAATTGGTAATTGAGAAAAAATATACGCTTTCGCCTAGAACATTACTCTCGTTAGATTGTTTACCAACCATAAATGACATTCACGACATTAATTTTGCAATGAATGAAATTACGGTGAGCAGAAAAGATACCACTTCGATGATTACTATTGAAACCTATTTGAATGATGAGTTTTTAAACTCCTATTGGGCAGACGGATTAATTATTGCAACACCAACAGGTTCTACAGGATATTCTATGAGTTGTGGCGGACCAATTTTGACACCAGAAGTAAATAGTATTGTGATTACTCCAATTGCTCCACATAATTTAAACGCAAGACCTTTGGTAATTCCTGATGACACCGAAATACGATTGAAAGTATCTGGTCGTGAAGAATATTATTTAGTATCATTAGATTCTAGAATTGCATCGGTTAGAAATGATTCAATTTTAACCATCAAAAAAACAAATTTCAAAATAAATATGGTTGAAATTACTAATGAAACATTTCTAAAAACACTACGAAACAAATTACTTTGGGGTGAAGACAAAAGAAATTAATACTTCATTTATACTACAACACTACTTTTTTCCGTTTCCTAACTATTCTTATCAACTAAGAAACGTATTTTTTATTAATCCAAATAATAATTTAACAGAAATACCATTTTGATGGCATTTTAGTGTTCTTAATTATTATATTTGCACGCTATTTTCAATTCAATGAATAGATATATTTTATTATTTTTCTTGCTTTTTGTGATTAACACTTTAAATGCTCAAATTCACGAAATTGGGGTATTTGCTGGTGGTAGTAACTTTATAGGAGATGTTGGAAAAACAGATTATATTGCACCAAATGAATTAGCACTTGGAATGCTATATAAATGGAACAAAAGCCCAAGACATTCTTGGAGGTTCTCTTATACTCAAGCAAAAATAACAGCTAACGATGCCGATTCAGATATGCCATCAAGAGTACAAAGAGGTTACAATTTTGAAAATAGTGTAAAAGAATTATCAGCAGGATTAGAATTTAATTTTTTTGATTTTAACTTGCACGATTTCAAACCATTATTCACTCCATATGTCTATTCTGGATTA
>JAYTIV010000122.1:0-3817 GCA_043731625.1 Flavobacterium sp.
AAATGCAGTTATCGTTTCAAAGATGAATTTCAATCATTCACAATTTGATTTATGAATACTAGAAAAAACCAAATCCTCCAAAAAAGCAACTATTTCAACTTCATTTTTATTTTCTCCAAAATCGGTTAACAATGGAAGATGAACCATAAAATAATTTTGAAAATGCGCCATTTCAATAATAGTGGTAGCTAATGATTTAGGGTACTTATAGGCTGGATTAAATTCTAGAATAATATTTCCTATCATCGCACATAAATCCTTATAAGGTTTAAAAAAATGATGCTTATTATCTTCATCAACATGTTTTGTTAAATACACTTTTGAACCTTCAGAAATTACAATTTGATGTAATAAACTTTCGTTGATATAAATTGTAGTATCATCATCGTCAATGGTTGAAGCCATTAACTTTATTATTTTCTTTAATTTAATTTCGGGGTCAACAATATTGTTCGTTTGAAAACTAATCTGAAATTTTAACCAACTCCAATACCAAGCAACAATGTATATCAATAATCGATGTTTGTTTTCAAAATAACGATAAACACTGGCTTCGGTAGAATTTATTTCCTCCGCTAATTTCTTAAAAGTAAATACTTCAAAACCATTTTTATGAATCATTTGAATACTATGCTGAATTATTTTTTTCCCTAATTCTGAACCATCTGGATTACGCAGATATAATTCTTCATTCATTTTTACTTGTACGTGTAATTTCATTTTATCCTGTTTATTTTAGGTGAATACTAGTTTGCAAAAGTAGGAATAAATATTTAACAAATATTTATAATAGTATTGCTATCATATTAAATAATAATACTATCTTTGACGAAATTAATACTAACTAAAATAATTGTAATATGTTTAACCAAATTAAAAATGATTTACCGGCAAGTATAATTGTCTTTTTTGTTGCTTTGCCTCTGTGTTTAGGTATTGCATTAGCTTCTGGAGCTCCCTTATTTGCGGGCATTATCGCTGGAATTGTTGGTGGAATTGTAGTTGGATTTGCCAGTGGATCGCCATTAGGAGTAAGCGGTCCTGCAGCTGGTTTAGCAGTGATTGTATTAACTGCGATTGGTACTCTTGGCTCCTGGGAAGTGTTTTTGATGGCAGTTGTATTATCAGGAATTATTCAAATTATACTCGGTTATGCGAAGTCAGGTTTTATTGCCTACTTTTTTCCTTCTTCTGTGATTAAAGGGATGTTAACCGGTATTGGGCTTTTGATAATTCTTAAACAAATTCCTCACGCTTTAGGATGGGATAAAGATGCAATTGGAGATGATGCTTTTTTTCAAGCAGATGGTCAAAATACCATCTCAGAAATTTTTCAAGCTTTTAATTTTTTGACTCCTGGTGCGGTATTGATTGGCGTAATTTCATTAGCTATTCTTATTTTTTGGGACAAAGTGCTAATGAAAAAACATAAAATTTTCTTATTAATCCAAGGTCCAATTGTGGTTGTTGCATTAGGCATTTTGATGAATTATTTTTATCAAAATGGAATTCTAAATTTAACTTTATCAGACAAACAATTAGTTTCGTTACCAGTACCAAAAACTGTTGAAGATTTTTTTAATCAGTTCACATTTCCAAATTTTACATCAATACTAAATCCAAATGTTTGGGGTGTTGCCATTGTAATAGCAATTGTCGGCAGTTTAGAAACTTTGCTTTGCGTTGAAGCAACTGACAAAATGGATCCTGAGAGACGAATTACACCTACCAATCGTGAGTTAAAAGCACAAGGATTAGGTAATGTTATTTCTGGTTTAATTGGTGGATTACCAATAACACAGGTTATTGTACGCAGTTCCGCAAACATTAATTTTGGAGCAAAAACTAAACTTTCTAGCATTTTGCATGGTTTTTTCTTGTTGATTAGTGCCATTACATTAGCAAAATTAATGAATATGATTCCTCTAGCAAGTTTAGCAGCTATACTATTGATGGTGGGTTACAAATTAGCTAAGCCAGCTCTTTTCAAAGATATGTATAAATTGGGTTGGGAACAATTTATTCCCTTCACAATGACAGTAATCGCTATTTTGGCAACCGATTTATTAAAAGGAATTACTGTTGGAATTCTTTTTGGCATTTTCTACACACTTCGACATAGCTATAGAAACTCATATCACATGAAAGATAAAGTTAAAAACGAAGATGGTCAAGAAGTGCATCACATCGTTTTGGCTCAAGAAGTATCCTTTTTCAACAAAGCGAGTGTTATTTATGCGCTAGATACAATTCCAGCAAATTCAAAAGTAATTATTGATTTCAGTAAATCGAAATCAGTAGCTTATGATGTTTTAGAAATTGTAAAAGATTATGAGATTAATGCGAAAACAAAAAATATTACTGTAGAAAAAATCAAATTTATACCAGTAACACAATGAAAATAAATAAGTTTAGCATTGTCTTGCTTTTGATGGCAACAACTGTTTTTGCAAAAAAAAGTGATGTTGGCAATTGTTTTTCCTATATTGAAAATCTAAAAATAAATAAAAATGTGAATTTTCATAACAAAGTAAAATATCGTAATTACAATTTTATTAGAAACACTAAATCGTTATTGTTACAAACTGAAAATAATATTTTTTTGATAGGTAACGGTTTTATCAATTCCCGAAAATATTTGACTGATTTTGAGGAAACACAAACTACTGAATATCAAATTTTTGAACAATTTATCAATAGTCAAAGATTTTATAAGTTCTATATTCAACATCTATTTAGAGTTGAAGATCGATTTATATCCGTTGATTTTCAATTGCGATTAAAATATTTTGAATCGATAAATGTTCCTATTACCAAGAAAGCTATTGCTGAAAATACCCTGTGCTTTTATAGGATACAAAGAAATTTTTATTAATTCCGAAAAACCAATGTACAACTGAAATCGGCTATATATTGCTTTGGGTTTTTAATTAAATGACCTTAAAAGAAAAAGCAGAATTTATACATCAAACATTAGAAAACTCAACGAGGAATCAAGTTAAATATTAATTTTTACCAATAATACCTTCAACAACAACTAATAAATAAAAAAATGAAAACATTAACAAAAGAAATGCAAGAAAGTATTACACCAATGATGGCATTGGAAATTCTTAAAAACGGTAACGAACGATTTGTAAACAACCTAAAAGCAAACAGAAATTTGCTCCAACAAGCCAATGAAACATCAGACGGACAGCATCCATTTGCCGTTATCTTGAGTTGTATTGATAGCAGAACTTCTGCAGAACTCATTTTTGATCAAGGTTTAGGTGATATATTTAGTGTTCGAATTGCTGGAAACATTATCAATGAGGATATTTTAGGAAGTATGGAGTTCGCTACAAAAGTAGCTGGTTCAAAAATAATTGTAGTTTTAGGTCATACAAAATGTGGAGCTGTAAAAGGTGCTTGCGACCATGTTGAAATGGGAAATCTAACCGTTTTATTAAGCAAAATTAAACCCGCCGTTTTTGATGAAAAAACAGAACATGAAAACAGAAGTTCGAGTAATAGTGAATTTGTGGAGAAGGTGGCCAACATCAATGTAAAAAGAACAGTTCAAGCTATATCTGAACGTAGTACTATTCTAAAAGAAATGATAGAAAAAGGAGAAATCGGAATTGTTGGTGGCATTCACAATATTACAAATGGCGAAGTTTCATTTTTTGAAACAGAATAAAACCGTAATAATTCGCTATCGATTTTGTTGACCTCGAAGAGCCCACAATTTTTGCAATCATCGAATACCGATAAAAAATATTGTCCATGAGATAAACTCTGGTTGAACGGAATCGTCAATTTTGTCAACACGATG